>NZ_FR878163.1:121190-128783 GCF_000434315.1 Eubacterium sp. CAG:156
TACCTACACGACCACAGGACAAATTTAATGTACATGAAGAAGACATCTCATATTTTAGAGAAGTTATTTATCCATACTGGCAGGGAAAATCACTCGAAGATGTTTTAAGAGCAAGATATGGAAAAGAAATAGATGAAATTGCTAAGATTGTAAAGATAAATCAGAAAGACCATGCACAGGGTCACATCAATCCTGACTGCAAAGGATGGCTTGAAAAAGGACCGGCAGGATTAAAGGCAGAAGCTGATAATCATTACAATAAAGAAACGGATGAAGAGAAGAAATTATTTTACAAGAGCGTAAGCACAGTTATGGAAGGTGTTATTAATTTCATAATGAGATATCATGATTTATGCCTTGAAAAAGCAAAGGAATATCCTGAATATGCTGACAACATGAAAAAGGTTGCAGAAAACTGTAAGAATATTGCAGAAAGACCGGCACAGAATTTCCATGAAGCAAATCAGGCAATCTGGTTCTTATTTGTAATTCTTCAGATGGAATCAAATGCATCATCATTTTCACCGGGAAGAATGGACACATTTATGTATCCGTATTTTAAGAAAGATATCGACAACGGTGTTATGACAGAACAGGATGCATTAGAAATAACAGAATGCTTATGGTTAAAATTTAATGAAATAGTATATATGAGAAATTCAAACAGTGCTAAGTTCTTCGCAGGTTTCCCAATTGGATTTAATATTGCAGTTGGTGGACAGGATGAGAATGGAGAACCATTTGAAAATGAACTTTCATATATATACTTAAAAGCGCAGGAACACATTGGTCTTCCACAGCCAAATCTTTCAGTAAGATTGTGTGAAAAGACTAGTGATAAATTATTGAAGGCGGCAATCAAAGTTGTATCACTTGGAAGTGGTATGCCACAGTTCTTTAATGATAAAGCAGTTGTTCCGGCAATGATTGAAGATTTGAAAGTTGAACCTAAAGATGCAAGAAACTACGCAATCGTTGGTTGTGTTGAACTTACAACACAGGGAGATAACCTTGGATGGTCAGATGCAGCAATGTTTAACTTAAATAAAGTTCTTGAAGTAACATTAACAGGAGGTGTTGATTTACTTACAGGAAAACAGATTGCACCTGATAGAGGAAAACTTACAGAATATGAAACATTTGAAGATTTGGAAAATGCATTCAAGGCACATGTAGATTACTATATGGACAAGATGATTCTTGCATGCGAACAGGTTGAAAAAGCTCATATGGATTTACTTCCAACACCTTTCCTTTCAGCAGTAATTAATGACTGTATGGATAAAGGAATGGATGTAACAAGAGGTGGTGCGCATTACAACCTTTCAGGAATTCAGATGATTCAGGTTGCTAACTTAGCTGACAGTTTGGCAGCAGTAAAACAGTTAGTATTTGATGAAAAGAAAGTATCAAAAGAAAGATTACTTAAAGCGCTTGAAACTAACTTTGAAGAAGATGAAATTTTAAGAACAATGTTACTCAACAAAGTTCCTAAATACGGAAACGATGTTGAGTGGGTAGATGAATTAGGTGCTAAATGGGCAGGATACTTTAGAGAAAGATTAAAAAATTACAAAAACTACCGTGGTGGTTTATATCACACAGGTATGTATACAGTTTCAGCTCATGTACCAATGGGAGAAAATGTAGGCGCATCACCTGATGGAAGATATGCAGGAACACCTTTAGCAGATGGAGGAATGTCACCTGTATACGGACGTGATACAAACGGACCTACAGCAGTATTGAAATCAGTTTCAAGATTAGATAAGAGCTGGACAACAAATGGTGGATTATTAAATATGAAATTCCTTCCTGAATTCTTTAAGACAGAGAATGGAATAGACAAATTTGCAAAAATGCTTCGTACATTTGTTGATTTGGAAATACCACATATTCAGTTTAACGTAGTTAGAAAAGAAGACTTACAGGCAGCTCAGAAAAATCCTGAAGCATACAGAGGATTAACAGTTCGTGTAGCAGGTTATACAGCATATTTTGTAGAATTAGCTGATGAACTTCAGAATGAAATAATTGCAAGAACGAGTTATAATGATATCTAAAGAAGGTGGAATCTATGAAAGGATATGTATTTGATTTTAAAAGATTCTCGACACACGATGGAAAAGGAATCCGAACAACCATATTTTTAAAGGGATGTACTTTAAAATGTGTATGGTGTCAGAATCCTGAGGGAATTTCAATAAAGCAGAGACCTTTGTATTTCCCTAACAAATGTATTCATTGCAACACATGTGTACACACGGCAAAAAATGGTGGTGTATACGAAGAGAATGGAAATATTAAATTAGATATTTCTAAAGATGAAAAATGGGAAGAAATCATAGATGCATGTCCGGCAGTTGCATTAACAATGGATTCTAAAGAAATGACTGTTGAAGAGGCGATTGAGGAAGCAAGTAAAGATGAACCTTTTTTCAAATATGGTGGTGGTGTTACGCTGTCAGGTGGAGAGCCACTGTTCCAGCATGAATTTGCAATAGGAATACTTAAAGGGTTAAAGGAAAAGAAAATTGCAACATCAATTGAGACAGCGTTAAATGTTAAGTCAGAAGTTGTAAGAGAAGCAATAAAGTATTTAGACCATGTATTTGCAGATTGCAAAATTATAGATGAAGAGCAACATAAAAAATATACAGGAGTAAGCAATGAATTGATTAAGAAAAATCTTGAAATTCTGCTTACCTCCGATTTGAAAGATGAAGTAGTTATCAGAACTCCATTAATTCCGGGAATTACCACTAATGAAGAAAATATTGCCGGAATAGCAAAGTTTATTAGTGGCATTTATCCGGATGTGCATTATGAACTTTTAAATTACAATCCTTTAGCGGAAGCAAAATATGACATGGTAGACATGAAGTTTTGCTATGAAGAAAATCCGCCGATGTATAAAGATAGTGAGATGAGGGCATTTGGAAAGATAGCGACTGATAATGGAATCAAAAATCTGATTCTGGAGATTTAAATAAAACTTAAGTAACTATAAGCAAAATTAAAATTAAAGTAACTATAAATGAAACTAAGGCAACTATGATATTTGCGAAAGCAAATACCCTAAATTATACAATCCAATATTCTAGGAGGAAATTAAGATGAAATTTATTATTGACGATGCAGACATTGAAAAAGTAAGAGAGATTTGGGATTTATATCCATGTGATGGTGTAACAACAAACCCATCAATTTTAGCTAAGAGTGGAAGAAATCCATACGAAGTATTAACTGAACTTAGAGAAATCGTTGGAAAAGACGGTGAACTTCATGTTCAGGTTGTTTCTAAGGATGCTGAAGGCATGGTTAAAGAAGCAGCAGTAATTAGAGAAAGACTTGGCGAAAACACATTTGTAAAAATTCCTACAACACCACAGGGACTTAAAGCAATGAAGATTTTAAGTGCACAGGGTGTAAATATTACAGCAACAGCTATTTACACACCAATGCAGGGATTTTTAGCTGCAAAGGCAGGAGCAAAATACGCTGCACCTTATGTAAACAGAATTGACAACATGGGATATGATGGAATTAAGACAGCTATGGATATCCATGACATTTTTGAAAACAATGGTTTAAATACAGAAGTATTAGCAGCAAGCTTTAAGAATTCACAGCAGGTTCTTGAACTTACAAAATACGGAATCGGTGCTGCAACAGTTGGAACAGCAGTTATCGAAGGATTAATTAAGAATGCAGCAATTACATCTGCAATTGACGCATTCGTAGATGACTTTGCCGGATTAGTTGGCGAAGGAAAAACAATGATGGATTGCTAGAATTTCATAATAATATACATCACTATTAGGAGGCATATATGCGAAAGCATATGTGCCTCCGCTTTTTTTATTTGGATTTATTAAAATCATGCGGATATGAGGAGTAGGTTTTATTTGATTATTTATAAATATGCGAAAAAAATCTTTTATTTCTGAATTTATAATATTATGTAAACTAAATTACGGAATTTAATAAATTTTCTTGTATATTCCGTAAAAGTTAATAATTTTTTTAGTGAAAATTCTATTGATTACGGCTGATACAGAAAAAATAAAATATAACCGTAAAGTTGATTTTTTAAATTAAATAAATCAGGTATTTTCAATAATTTTTTACGGATATTTTAGAAATATGAATTATAATCCGTAATATAGAAGTTACAAGAAAAAAAGCTCTAAATATTATAAAAATTTCATTAAAATGTGTTCGGTTTTATGTTCTAATATCGTTTATAATATAGGGGAGAAATTTTACTTTGAAAAAACAAATAAATATAATTGTTTTTTCAAAATAATGACAGATTAGTGTTGGTTAATAGTAAAAAACAAATTGTGACAAAATAAAAACGTATTGACGCATAGATTTTAAACTTATACAATGAGTATATAACTAGTATATATTCAATAAAGACACGTAGAGGCTAGTTTTATATGGGGGATTAGACATATCTAACACAATTCTTAACAAAAATCCTAATAAAACTATAAAAGATTTATATGATATTTTTGAGTAACTAAAAAATTTTATTAATTCCAACTATAAATAAGATAACAAAAAAATTAACAGTAAATTGGTGTAGCATATATGCTGCATAGACGATGTGACGATGACAAATAATAAGAAGTAAATCTGATGGATATTAAATGTGTATTATTGGATTTTACAAGCAGAGTAGTTGGAGGTGATGTAATAGTATAAATAATAAAATAATCAGAAGTAAAATAAATACTTATAATAATTGGAATTAATAATGTGAAATAATAATAGAGAGAGGAGACAATAATTATGTCAAAGAAGGTAAGAGGTAAGGCTTTAATATTATTAATGGTATCTGTTTTAACAATGATGTGTCTTAATGTATATGGAGATACTACAAAGGTTACATATCAAGATGGATATTTAATGTTTGGAACATGGAACGGAAATGGAAATGCAACTGTAACAATAGGCAACGATTATTTGACAAAAGGTTCGGATGTTGCTAAATATAATGAATTTGAATATTTGGAATGTAATAAGAATACAGTTTCAAATAGTCATTTTTCTGTAGCAGAACAGAATGGAAATGTTGTTATTAGTTTAAATGAAAGTTATCTAAAAAGTTTGCAGGATGGAATGTACTCATTTAAAGCTGTATTTGCTAAGGCGATTATTCCTATTAGACTTTATGTTGTGACACATAAAATTGACTTTAAGGATGCAAGCTTTTCTTTTTCAAAATGGAACGGAAGTGGAAATGCCGAAGCATTATTGGAATCAGATACATTTTCACACACATTTTATGCAGATTTATTTAATCAATTGACATACAAAGGAATAAAAGTTGATGAATCTAATTATACAGTATCAACTATATCGGATGTTATGAAGATAACATTAAAAGAAGAATATGTTAAGACTTTACCAAAGGGAGAAAGTTATTTTACAGCAGAATTTTCAGATTCATCTGTAATGATAAAATTGACTAAACCTATAAGTGTAAAGATTAATAAAACTAGAAATGTTAAAGCTACGTTAAAAAATAAAAAATTAAAGATTACATGGAAAAAAGTTAAAAATGCGGATGGCTATGTGATAAAAGTTGGAGAAAATAAAAAATTAACGAAAAGTAAGAAAACAGTTAATGTAAAGAAAAATAAAGGTGTCATAAGAAAAGTGAATGCCAATAAAACTTATTACTTAAAAGTTAGGGCTTATAAGATAATTGATGGGAAAAAGAACTTTGGAGAATGGTCTAAGTTGATTAGATGTAATAAAATGGAGGATTAACTATGAAAAAAAGAAAAATATTAATGATTGTTATTACTGTTAGTGCATTTATATTTGGGTTAAGTTTATTTTATATAGATAATAAAAGTGACAATACAGATGCTAGACTAGCAGAAAATAAAATTCAAAGTAAAAATGGTGTACAAACAAATAAAACAGTATGGTCAGAAGTTCCAATAAAACAATATACAGCTTTTTCAAGATGTACGGGAGCGATCGAATTTGATTTGGAACAACAAATATCAGATACTGAATTAATTTTTTCGGGTGAAATTATAAATGAAAAGGAATATGAAGTAAAGTGGACTGATGAAAATAATGAACAATGGGGTCCGTTTCCTAGTTCTGTATTGAAAGTTAAAATAAATAAACTATATTTTGGAACAGGATTTGAGGAAGAGCAAGTTGTTAGAGTGTATTATCCATATTCATTATCAACTAAATTTGAGGGTACGTTTTCTTTAAAAGAAAAAAAGGAATATATATTTATGACAAAAAAATTGGATGAAAAATTTAAGGAAAAGAGAAAAAAGAATGCATCATATGATAAATTTGAACAAGAAAAATATGCGGATGTTTATATATCCGAACCATATTATAGTGTTATGTATGTGGAAAATAGTAAAGTATTTATGAATAGTGATTATTTTTGTTGGGATAATCAAATTATAAATAATGGAAAAGATTTTACAACAAAAGATAAAGAAGTTAATGAATTAGTTGAGTCTGGCTGGGCAATAGGTATGAAAATGGATAAGTTTAAAATAGAATTAGACAAAATGACAGAAAATCCAAAAGAATTACCTAATTCAAATGAAATATATAAAATAAAAAAATCAAAAGAAAAGTAATATTTGGGAGGGTAATATATGAACAAAAAGATAAAAAAAGTTTTTATGTACATATTTTCTATGACAATCGTTATGATGACACCATGTTTAGTTTCTGCGCATTCGTTAACCCCTTGGGCTGCATTGTATACGCCGGAAAGGGCTGGTGGTAATTTTCAATTTTCAATTGGAGATTTTTATCATCCACCTACAAATTATGTAGATTATTATTTCGAGAATAGTGTTGCAAGAAATAATTTTTTATATTCATTTTCGGATGGACGAGATGAGTGGGGAGGAATGATAATTACGAATGAAACGACATTTTTAGATAGAGCAATATTTAAAATACAATATAATCCTAACATTGCAGCATCAACAGCGGCGTATGTAGAGTGCGTTTCCCCGTCGGTTGGGCATTATGGACCTGGTGAAATTTCAACTAAAATGGTTGTTGGAAATATTACTAATTACTCACAGAAAAATCAAGCTCAGGTTTTTGCACATGAATTAGGACATGTGTTTGGCATTAATGATTTATATCAAGTTAATGATAATTTGTCGAGTATATATTCAAATACATATAGATATCCTAGTGCGACACAAATGGATAGGAATGCATTATATATATGTCTCGATATTCCATGGTATTATATGAGTGGACCAGACAGAAGAGCGAAATATCAAAAAGCTCCCGGAGTGTGGGCTAGAAATGAATCTATTGAAATATTAGGAAAATTGTATACTTTCGATGCAGATGGATATGTGATTAATTAAAAAATTGTATAGCTAATCTGTTGAATAGAATATAAGTTATCATATTTATGAATAATCGAATATTTGTAATGGAAAATTAATAAAGCGACTACAAAGTTAGTAAATATCACGAACTGATATGCTCCCTGTCAAGTAGACAGATGAAATATCTAAAAATAAGTACAGATTATACCTACATTTCGATTGAAGTGTAGGTATTTTT
>NZ_FR878164.1:0-746 GCF_000434315.1 Eubacterium sp. CAG:156
GAGAGCGATATTCAGAATTGCTCCGATTGCGACGGATACCATAGACACTTTTGTAAATCCTTCAGCAGTTACAAATGAGTTCATTCCCAATGTTAGCTGCACAAACAATGTTCCAAGCGCATATATGTTCAAATAGGAAACAGCATATTCAATCGTATTTTCACTGGCTCCAAAAGCTAACAGTAAATTTTCTCCAAAGAGCAAAAGTACCGCTGTCAGAACGATTGAAACAATTACCTGTAAAAGAAAACATCCACCAAGCGTTTGCTCTGCACTGTCCATATCGCCTTTTCCCATCGAAATAGAAGCACGAGGAGCACCTCCTGAACTTACAAGTCCTGCAAATGCCGACACAATCATAATAATAGGCATGGTCACACCGACACCCGTCAGAGCAAGACTGCCTGCATCCGGTATATGGCCGATAAAAATCCTATCGACAATGTTATACAACATATTGATTAACTGTGCTATCACCGTAGGAATTGCCAACTTAAAAAGCAGTTTTCCAACGGGCTGCGTACCTAAAAAATCCTTGCTATTTTCCACTATAAACATCTCCTAACTGTTCGTATATTCCTTTATATTTCTGTTTACCTGTTCTGTAAACTGTTGCAGCTTTTCCATTTCTTCCTTTGAAAATCCTGCAAATACTATTTCACAAAATTTCTTCTGTGCCGCACGCCCGGCTGCAATAATATCTGTTGCTTTGCCAGCAACACTTAAGTGAATGGTTCTGTGATTTC
>NZ_FR878165.1:0-19288 GCF_000434315.1 Eubacterium sp. CAG:156
ACATTCACTTTTTTATATTGCGGGCGGACAGAATAATTGTGGGAGAAGTAAGAGGCGCAGAAGCGGTGGATATGCTCCAGGCCATGAATACAGGACATGACGGTTCAATGTGTACAGGTCATGCAAACTCTGCACAAGATATGATGTACAGACTTGAAAACATGGTTTTGACAGGAATTGATATACCACTTGAAGCAATAAAATCACAGATTGGAGCAGCAATAGATATAGTGGTTCATTTGGGAAGATTAAGGGATAAGACACGAAAAGTTATGACAATACATGAGATGGTGAAAGATGAAAATGAAAAAATAAAACTTCAACCATTATATGTATATAAGGAAACAGGTGAAAGTAATGGTATTGTGCAGGGTAGTTTGGAAAAAACAGAAAAGAAACTAAAAAATAATGAAAAATTAGCAGCACATGGAATAGAAATATAGGTGTATAAATGGATTACGAAAAGTATGTGTTTAACAGGAAAGAGTTATTTAATTATCTAATAATGGCGATAGTATGTGTGCTTATGATTGCCAAATTATTTTATGGCAAATATTTATATGCAGTGCTTTTATCACCTTTAATAATAGTTATTTTAAGAATTAAAAAATTGCAATTAAAAAGAAAGCGTAAAGAAAAATTAGAGGAGCAGTTTAAAGATATGCTAATGGGAATGGCTGATGCGATGAGTGCAGGCGCATCTTCAGTAACAGCATTAAAAGAAAGTTATAAAGAGATGTTGGGAATGCATGGTTATAACAGTTATATTTGCCAGGAATTAAGGATTATATTATCAGGAATTAAATTAAATGTTCCGTTAGAAAAATTGTTAAAAAATTTTGCAGAGAGGGCAAATATAGAAGATTTAAATTTGTTTGTAGCCGTATTTGAAATAGCGCAGAAAAAAGGTGGAAATATGATTCATGTTGTAAAAAACGTAGCTGATAATATACGACAGAAATCAGAAGTAAAAGAGGAAATAAGAGTAGCTATAAACGGAAAAAAATATGAACAAAAAATAATGAGTACAGTTCCCGTTATTTTAATTGGATATATGCTGATTTCTTCACCGGGATTTTTAAATGTTATGTATGAAACATGGATGGGAAAAGGCATTATGACAATCGGGTTAATAGCGTATGTACTGGCAATCGTATGGGCACAAAGAATTATGGATGTTGAAATTTAATTATTTTATTGAAGATTATTGAGGTTGAGATTTAATGATTTTGGAAAGATGGATTATGGTAATGAAATATAGATTGTTAGATATCAGGGAAAATGATAGCGAATGAAATTGGAGAATAGATGGCAGGTATAGTGTTATGTAGTAGTGGTTTAGTAATTTTACTTATACTTTTATTAGTGACAGGAAGATACAAAATAAAGTATAGAAAAAGACTAAAAAATAAGTTGGATAAGGACGAGCATCCTTTGTTAAAACTTTATGGATTATGTTTTTGGATAAATGATAAATTTGTTGTGAAAAAATGCAAAAACCTATATAAAAAAAGTGATTCAAAATTAAAGAAACTATATGTCAGGGAAGACATAGATGAATACCGATATTTGTATATGAGTAAAAAGATAGCGAATAGTATCGCTGTATTAGTAATAGTTTTAATTGTTGGATTGGGTATAGGTGTTAATGAATATGGAGAAACAAAAAATAAATTATCAGAAATACAAAGAAATAATCCGGGTGAGGGAGAAAAAGAGTATTCACTCATTGTAAAGGGTAAAGATAACAGTGAAGAAATAACTGTTAACGCTGCAGAAAAAAGTCTGACTATTGATGAATGTTATGAACAACTTGATAAAAAAAAGCCGGAAATATTAAAAAAAGTTCTAGGTGAGAACAAAAATGTTAATAACATTTCGAAAAAACTGAATTTAATAACAACTGATGATGATAAGGAAATTGATATAAGATGGGAAATTGATAAAAAAGATGTTATTGATTCATCAGGAAAAATTATTAAGGAAATAAATGATAAGGGCGATGATGTAAAACTTACAGGTTATTTGTCTTTAGAGGATGTAACGATAATATATGAAATTCCTTTGCATATCACCGGGAATGATGAAATTGATTCAGTACAGGATAAGGTTCAGGAAATAGCAGATGAAAATCTGTATGAAAAAACTATAAAACTACCCCGAAAAATAAATGGTAAAAGTATTGAATTTTATAGTGATGTAGACACCGTTGCAGATAAATTTATAATTATAGGGCTGATTTTTGCTATTGCAATATTCTTTTTTGAAGACAAAAATCTGGACAAAAATTTAAAGAAAAGAGAAAGTCAGATGGTAAGGGATTATCCTGAAATTATTAGTAAGCTGCTTTTATATAATGGTGCCGGCATGTCAATACGAAATGGTTTGGAAAGAATTGTTGCAGAGTATAAAAGAAATTTGAATTTAGGCTATAGATATGCATATGAAGAACTGGATTATACATTAAATGCAATGAATAGTGGTATTAATGAACAGCAGGCTATTAGTGAATATGGAAAAAGAAGCGGAATTCATTGCTATATAAAACTGGCAAATATTTTACAACAGAACATTAAACGTGGAACAAGAGAAATGGCAGTAGCTTTGCAGGAGGAAATGGATAATGCGTTAATTGAAAGAAAAAATAAGGCATTAAAAGAAGGAGAGGAAGTCGGAACGAAACTGTTAGGACCAATGATAATAATGTTGATTGTAGCAATGGGCATTGTCGTGGCTCCGGCACTTATGTCAATAAAAATATAAAACAGGATAGCAACATAAATAATGTAGAAATGGGAGAAATATATGAGAGGTTTAATAGATAAATTAAAGAAAAATTTAGTAGATTTTGGACAAGATGAGTCAGGTATGGGTGTAATTGAAGTTATTTTAATAATATTGGTTTTAGTTGGACTTGCACTAATTTTTAAGAAACAGATAGGAGATATTGCAGATGGAATATTTACTTCAATAAAAACTCAAGTAGGCAAGTTTTAATGAGATTAAAAGCAAGCGTAACTATATTTTTAAGCCTGGTTATAACTGTGGTTATAGTTGTTGTATGTACTGTAATTGAGTCAGCAAGAATAAGTGTTTCGCAAATGGAAGGAAAAGCTGCAACATATATGGCAGTTGAATCCGTTTTTGCAGGATATGGAAAACAGTTATATCAGGATTATGGAATATTACTTGCATGGGAACAGGAGCCGTTAGGCAATCAGGTTACAAGATATATGCAGGATAATATAAATATGGCAGATTTAGATTTTAAAAAATATGATTTTTCAAATATAGAGATAGAAAGTGTAAATATTTTAAAACAAAAATACGCTACAGATAAAGAAGGAGACTTATTTGTAAAACAAGTAGTTGATTATGCAAAATATATTGTGGGAATTGATGCTGTTAATAAATTAATTTCCGATTCTGAAGAAGAAAATAATAATAAGGAAACATGTAATGAAATAAAAGAGAATAGTAATGTTACAAATATAGCCAATGATGTTTCAAAAGAAATGATAGGAATCGTAGAAAAAATAAACACTCAGATTGACGAATTGAAAAAAACAGAAAAGTTAAAGGGAAAAATGTCAGCGGTGTTTCAGAAATTTGATGATTTAAAAGCAAATATAACAGCAAATATAACAGGTCAAAACCAGAACCAAAATATTCACAATAAAAAGGTTAAGAAGTTTTGGAATAAATATAAGAAACTAAAAAGCGTGTTGAAAATAGAGGACACTTTAATATCAAAAACTCTAACAGATATGGATACATATGTTGAAAAGAAAAATGCTATAGAAAAAGAAATGAATGGCGATTTTTCAGGATATGAGGATTATATAGAATCAGATAGAGAAAGTTTGAAAGTAATTAAAGAATCAATAGAAGAAATATTGACAGCTTCAAATGTGGATGCAGATATTAATCAAAGCAATATTAGTGAAATAGAAAAAATGCTAGATAAGGTTAAAAGCATTGAAAAAAGTTTGTGGAATCTAAAAAAAGGAAATTCTAATGATGATGCGAAAGAAGAAAAAAACTTATATGAAAGAGCAAAAAGTTTAATAAGCGATGGTGTATTAGGAATTGTTTTAGAGGATGTAAACAATATATCTACAATGCAGATAAGAAATCTAAATCTGCCAACAACATTAGAAACAGATGGTAATAAGAAAGCAGATTTAATAAAGGATATTACAAACAAAGGAATCTTTGTGAAGTATATAGAATTGTACTTTAACAATTATGCAAAAATTTCTGAATATGGAAATGATGATACAGCCTTAAAGTACGAAATGGAGTACATTTTAAATGGAAATTTAAATGATAAAGACAATCTTACAGAGACTATTAAAAAATTAGTTGAAGTTAGAAATTTATCAAATGGAGCGTATTTAATAACGGATGGCGAAAAGATGAAGGAAATAACAACTTTGGCTGAAACAGTAGCCACGGCTATTGGAATGCCATTTTTAACGCCGGTTGCTCAGGCAGTAATAATAGAGGCGTGGGCACTGACAGAAGCGGTTATTGATGTAAGGCAGTTATTAAATGGAGAAAAAGTACCGATAGTGAAAAACAGTGAAAACTGGAATAGCAGCATAAAAAATATCGGGACATTTGAAGACGGACGTAAAAACAATACAGGGTTAACTTATACACAGTATTTGCAGACAATGATTATGACACAGAAAACAAAAAATACTGTTTTTAGAACTATGGATTTAGTGCAGGTAAATATGCAAAAAAGATATAATAAGGATTTTTTAATTTCAGAGTGTTTTGGAATGTGTGAAGTTGAAGCAAATCTTAGAATAGAACCGGTATTTACGTCGTTACCAATAGTGTCATATTTAATAGGTAACAATAACGAAAGTTATATTTATAAAACCAAGATGGAATATGAGTACTGATTTAAAAATGGCGTTGAATATAGAACATTACATTAAAAATAACGTTGAATATAGAACGCAATATTAAAAACAACGTCGGACATAAAACGTAACATTAAAAACAACGTCGAACATAGAAAACAATATTAAGAATTATAAATTTAAACAGATAGTTGAGAGTTTTGTAAAAATCTGATTAGCAGAATAAATGTGAGGTAAATAATAATGCCCTTTTTCATAAGAACAATAAAGCCAAATAAAATAATAATAAAAAATAAAAATAATAACAAATGTGCATCTCTCCAAGTGCAAAAGCGTAAATTTTATAACTTGTCTGGAAAAAGGGTATTTTTATTTGCCTTACATAATGTAAATAACTCATGTAATATAAAAAGTTCAAATAATTTAAGGGGCTCATTAACGATTGAGGCGGCGCTTGCCATGTCAGTATTTTTATATGCATCTTTTGCAATGATTCATTTTATTTTGATGTTTAACTGGCAGGTTTCTATGCAGATGAATATAAATAATATTGCAAAGGATACAGCAAAGAAAATGTATTATTTGGAAATTGCGAATAATATTACAAATAATGACAAAAACGGGGAAGAAACACGGAAAAGCATTAACAGTAAATTTAAAGAATATGAAAATAAAAATGCTGATGCAGACAATGACGAAATAGGACAGGACAATAATAAATTTTGTCAGGAAAATGTAATAGGTGTAGCTTATTTATATGGAAAACTGGTTAAAGAAATAGGCGTGAAAAATAGTGCTCAAAAGCTAGTTGATTTGAGTAAAAGTAAAGTGGATATGAATGATGGTCTGGTAGACATAATAGCTATTTCAAGGTATAAATATCCCTATTTTTCTAATGACAATCAGATTCAAATTGTTCAAAGAGCAAGAATGAAGGCATGGACAGGACGTGACTTAACACAACAGTTGAACCTTGTTTATATGACGGATGGAGAAAAAGTTTATCACACAAATATTGACTGTACATATTTAAATTTAAACATAGAAAAAACTTCTTATTTGGAAATGACACAAAGAAGAACCGGTAGCGGGAGCAAATATAAAGCATGCAGTATTTGTGTGAATAAAAAAATAGCTGATAGCCAAGTGGTTTTTATAACGAAGGAAGGAAAGAAATATCACACGGACATAAATTGCAGAGGACTTACAAGAAGGGTAATTACATTAGATATTTCTCAGGTAGAAACGAAAAATGCATGTAGTAAGTGTGGAGCAACAGAATAGGATGTTAAACATAGTGTAAGTTGTTCGTATGTAAATTTTAATTCAGTGTGAAACAATAGAGTAAGATGTTAAATTGGATAATTAGTGGAGTGTATTTATGTGGATGCACGATAATGGATATTAAAAAGAAAGAATTAAATTTAATATATTGCACAATATTTTTTATAGTTGGTATTGCGTATGCTTTGCTTTACTTAAATGGAAATATGGAGGGGCTGATATTTGCATTAATGCCGGGAATAGTTCTTCTGATTTTAAGTATGATTTTCTCGTCGCAAATAGGAATTGGGGATGGAATTATGATAATAACATTAGGATTATTTATGAATGTAGTGTATTTACTTTCAGCATTGGTATGGGCTTTTATTTTTGTTTCATTAATAGCAATATTTAAAGTTTTGTCTAATAAGAAAACAACAATTCCGTTAGCTCCATTTTTACTAATAGGACAAATATGTGTGATAGTAAATAATTTAAGAGGGTGAGAATGTAAGATGAAATATAAAAAGAGGGTGGAGGATAGGGTGGAAGTTTATGGAAAAATTATAAACTTAAAGCAAAAATTTATAGACTTAAAACAAAAACCTAAGTTAAAAGGTGAAATGACAATAGAAGCAAGCCTTGTAATGCCAATGGTGTTTTTAATGCTGGCGTTTACTTTATTTGTGGCATTTTATCTTCATGACATAGTTGTTACAAAGGTATATGTTTATGGTAAATGCATAGAAATGTATGATAAAAATGAGAAAACAGAAATGGAAAGGTTAGCCACAAAAGCTATAGATTCGATACCGGTATTTGTAGCGGATAATAAGATAAAAAAGGCAAATAAAAGTGCGGTTACGATAGAAAGTAAATATAATTTTCAAATGAGATGGATAAAAAATATTATGGATAATGATGAAGATATAGAAATTAAAATAGAGAAAAATATGGATGAGCAAAAGATGTATATTTGCAAGGCAGTTATTGATTCTAAAGCAAATTGATAAAGGCAGGTAAAGAAAGTTGAGGGTGTGAATGGAAATATCTTATAAGAAAGACGGAATAAATAATTATATGATTATAAGAAATCAGAAGGACGTGGAAAATGACTACAAACTTCAGATGTTGATTAATAATAAAATAGAAGGAATTTTAAGTATAAATATAAAGAAGATTAATAATGAAAACCAATTCTATTATGATATAACGTCAAAAAATTCCATGAGAAGTTTATTTGTAAAAAATAAAGTAGGAGCCAAAGATATTGAACAGTTTATAAACAGTATGGCGATAGTAGCAAAATCTATGAAGGAATATTTGCTTGATATTAACAATATAGTTTTTGATATGGACATGATTTACTGGGATTCAAAAAAGAAAGTATATAATTTTTGCTATTATCCATTTACTGAGCAGGGAATGAAAGAAGGTCTGAACGGACTTTTTTTAGAATTGTTAGAACTTTTAAATCATAATGATAGGGAAGCGGTTGTAATAGGTTATGGACTGCAACAGAAAATAATATCAGAGAATTTTACAATTACAGAGCTAAAAGAATATGTAGCTGAAAATATAAAAATGCCAGGAAATAATATTAATAAGTATTCATATGAAAAGGCTAAAAAATCCAATTATTATAATGAAAAGCAAAATGATGACTTGGAAGATTTGGATAATATTATAGAAGAAGATGCAGACGAATATTTTGATAGTACAGATTTTGAAAATGACAATATAAATAAAAGATTCAGCAATAAAAACGAAAAGGAAAGAAAACAAAAAGAGAAAAGGGCAAATAAGAAAAAAGAAAAAGAGAAAAATAGAAAAAAGAATAAAGAAATAAAGGAAAATATAAAGGATAGTGCAAAAAATAAGAATGGAAAAACAAACACAAAGAGTAAGAAATGGTGGCAATTCTGGAAGAGAAGTAAACCAAAGAAAAGAAAAGAACTTTTAGAAAATAATTTTATAAAATTAGAGGAGACGGATGGATTTGATGATATTGAAAAATTTGTAGCAAGTGAAATGCCTGTTAAAGAAAGGGATTCTATTGATGAAGAGGCTACGGTTCTTCTTACATCAAATGTTCATAGTACAGGTATTTTACTAAGGAGTACTGACATAGAAAATCCTGTAACAATAATTCCAAATGGATTTCCATGCATTATAGGTAAAAGTGGGAAAAGTTCAGACTATAAATTAGAAGAGCAGTTTATAAGCAGAGTTCATGCAAGAATATATGAAGAAATGGATGGATATTATATAGAAGACTTAAACTCATCTAATGGAACTTTTGTTAATGGCGAAAAATTAAAGCCACATACGCAGGTAATGTTTCAGTTAGGGGATATAATAATGTTAGCTGATATGGAATTTGTTGTGGAATAATAAAAGAAAAATGGTATAATGGTCTATATTATATGTTAAAAAGTCAGGAGAACCATAAGATGGAGGATAAGGTTGTACAACTAAAACAAATAATTGAAGAAAGTGATAATATTGTTTTCTTTGGAGGTGCAGGAGTTTCAACAGAAAGCGGTATTCCGGATTTTAGAAGTGTTGATGGACTTTATAACCAGAAATACAAATTCCCACCGGAAGAAATTATTAGTCATTCTTTCTATATGAAGAATAAAGAAGAGTTTTACAGATTTTATAAAGATCGTATGTTATATGAAGGTGCGCAGCCTAATGTCACACATAAGGCTCTTGCTAAATTAGAACAGATGGGTAAATTAAAAGCAATTGTAACTCAGAATATTGATGGATTGCATCAGATGGCAGGAAGCAAAGTTGTATATGAACTTCATGGCTCTGTAATGAGAAACTACTGCGAAAAGTGTGGAAAGTTTTATGACTTTGAATATGTAAAAAATTCAGAAGGTGTTCCACATTGCGAATGTGGTGGAGATATAAAGCCTGACGTAGTCTTATATGAAGAAGGACTTGACGAAGAAATCGTTGAGAAGGCTATTAAAGCAATAGAGGAAGCAGACGTTCTTATAATAGGAGGAACTTCCCTTATAGTATATCCTGCAGCAGGGCTTATTGATTATTACAAAGGGGACAAGCTTGTATTAATTAATAAGACAATGACAATAAGAGATTCAAGAGCAGATTTAGTTATTAATGACAGCTTAGGTAAAGTATTTAGCGAAATTATGGATATGTAGAACAAATAATTTAAGCCGGGTATATTTGTATAGAGATTAAAAGAAATAACATTTAAGTCTCAAATAGTCGGGAATACATTAAACCATACATAATTAATATAAACATAAGAAGAAAATGCGGTTGACAGTGATAAGCTTTTTATAAATAAAGGCCCAATCACAGTTAACCGCATTTTTTCGATGAATGTCGCAAAAGAATTTTTACATATATTTTTACAAAACCTAATTTGACAAATTGTGCTTTTTTCATGTGCTATATTCTACAAGAAATAAATGTAGAGGAGGGCTCATGATAGAGATGGTTTATAATGGAAAAGAATCCAAAGGACAAAGTGAAGTAAGGTTGCCAAAAAACATTCGCCAAATTGGTGACAATAATTCTAAAAAGAAAATATATGTAGAAGATTATGTAATGAGTAACTTAAAAAAGGAACCGGAAAATGAAGATAACATAAGATATGGTGTTCTTCTTGGTGAAACAAAAAAGGTAAAAGGTTATTCATACATATTTGTAAAAGGAATGGCAGAAGTAAACGACGTAATCGAAAACAGCATAATATTTAACGATGAAATTTGGACGAACCTATATAAAGATATAAAAAGATACTTTGATGAATTCGATATTGTGGGCTGGTTCATATCTGTTCCGTACAGAGTAAAAGATGATATGTCAGGAATAAAGAAAATACATCTTGATAACTTCGCCGGAAATGATAAAGTCTGCTTTTTAAGTGATAGAACGGAAAATGAAGATGGATTTTTTGTGTATGAAAATGGAAATTTGAACAGACAAAGCGGCTATTACATATATTATGAAAAAAATGAGAAAATGAAAAAATATGTGAGGGAGAGGGAACAAAATAAAAATAGTATCAATGAAAATCTTAAGGAAAATATAAAAAATAATAAAAAAACAGATGGTAAAATAATAAAGGAAAATGATGAACAATTAATAAAAGAAGAGGCAAATAAATATAATGGAGAAAATGAAAATCATAGCGTTGTAATGAATAAAGCTTCGTCTAAAAGTAAAAACCAAAAATCAGAAAACGATGAGGAGGCAAACACAAAGAGCGGGCAGACGATAGAAATGCCTGACATTTTAGGAAAAAAGAAAAAGGACATATATGCTAATAAGCAGGTTGATAACAAAACGGAAACACCTGAAAAATTAAATGTAAAAAATAAGCAGAAACGCATTGCAGAAAAAAACAGCAGAATTTCGGATTCGTTTCAGCTTAGAAAAGCTATAAGTGAAAGAAAAAAAGAAATTGAAAACCAACATAAAAATGGAAGTGAAAATTCAGGCAAAGTTAGCAAAGTAGCGGTTGGAATCAGTGGTTTGCTAATAATTGCTCTTTTACTGTCAACAATTGTTATGCTAAATAATTATGGTGAATTAAAAAATATAAAAACATCATTGGAAAATATAAATGACAACAAAAATTCTCAGGCAGTAAATCAGATAATAGATTCACTATCAACATCAGAAAGCACGGAGAATAACAACGAAACAAAATCTGATAGTAAGAAAGAAAAGAATGACAAAAAGAATACACAGCAAAAGCAATCTGAAAATGGGCAGAACGATGATTCTTCACAGACCAATTCAGATGATGGACAAAATTCATCACAACCTAAGACAGATGATATGCAGAATGATAATTTATCGCAGACGCAGCAATCTGAATCACAGGATAATAGCGGATTAACGCAGCAGAATAATTCATCAAACACACAATCCGATATACAGGATAATGCCCAATCACAACCAAATAATGATGGAACAGGAACGGAAACTGAACCGCAAAACAAATCAACAAATGTACAGGCAGGCATATATGGAGGAGCAATTCATACAGTAACTCCCGGACAAACCTTATATGATATCAGTATGACATATTATGGAAATAGTGATATGGTTGACAGAATAAAGGCTTTTAACGGAATAGGAGACGATTACAAAATAATAGAAGGTCAGCAGATAAAATTGCCATAAAAAAATATATATTGTATAATCTGAATAAAATGTACATTGTGCATTGAAGTATAAAAGAATATAATTGAGGAAAACTGAAACGCAGATAAGGTACAGGAAGTAAGAAAAGTGAAGTTAGCAAAGAAAAGAAGAAAACTCAGAGTGATTAGACCTGATACAGTAATTGAGTCAGAAAAATCACGGGAAGATAAATCAAGAAATCTAAAAATAAAGGTAATAACAATAATTGGAATTGTATGCGCATTACTTTTAGCAATATATTTATTTTGTGTTTATCGCACATACAATAACTACAAAGTCAGAAAGACAATAAAGATAGAAACAGGAACAAACAGCCAGTATCAGGCGTTTGGCGAATTTGTAGTAAAATATAGTAACGATGGAATTTCGTACATCAATGGAACAGAAACCATTTGGAACGAAGCGTACGAAATGAAATCACCAATAGTAGACGTTTGTGGAGATTATTTAGCGATAGCGGATAAGAATAGTAATACTATTTACATTTTCAATAAAAAAGGAAAAGTCGGTGAAGTAAACACAAGTTATCCTATAATTAAAATTGAAGTGGCACAACAGGGTGTGGTTGCGGCACTTTTAGAAGAAGCAAGTGCAAATTATATTGAATTATATGATAAAGAAGGAAATCTTATCGTTTCACACAAATCATTGCTTAGTGAAAATGGATTCCCATTATCGTTTTCAATTTCAAATGATGGTGAGAAAATGATGACATCGTACTTATCAATTAAGGAAGGAAGTACTGAAAATCAGGTGATTTTCTATAACTTCTCAAATGTAGGTAAAGACGAAGTTGACAGAGTGGTAGGCACATTTAATCAATATGGAGAAACTATAGTACCTGCAGTATATTTTGTGTCAAATGAAGATGCGATAGCGATTGGTGATAATGTTCTTACTATATATAAGATGAAAGAAAAGCCAACAATTAGAAAAGAAATAAAATTTGATAAAGAAATACAAAAGGTATTTTATAATGAAAAATATGTAGGACTTATATTTGAAAACTCAAAAGGGGATACTCCATGTAAAATGGAAGTGTATTCTTTGAGTGGAGAAAAAATCATGTCTAAGGAAATAGAGATGAATTTGGACCATGTTAAATTTGCAGGAAAAAACGTGCTAATGTATGACGACGTTACATGTGAATTGATATCCCTTAAAGGCGTGGTTAAATTTAAACACGTATTTACAAAACAGTTAGACGCGATAGTTCCTATGGAAAGTACAAATACATTTTTGCTTATGACAAAAAATAAGATAGAAGAAATCAGTCTCAGATATAGTTTGAAGAGTCCGGTTACAAAGAATAAACAGACAGCAGAAGAATAAATAAACTGTTACAAGTTACAGATGAAAATAAATGGAGGAAAAATGGAAACAATATTAACAGTTGCAGTAATAGTATTTATCGCACTTATGATATTTATTGGGCAACATAGAGGAATGATAAAGATGATATTTTCGTTGGCATCGATGTTAATAGTTTTAATTTTAGTTCAGATATTAACACCAATTACGAAAGATTTTATAGAAACAACTCCGGTGTATGATGCAATTTCAAAGCAGGTTACACAATATGTGGATGAAAAAATAGTAGATGTATCAGACAGCATTTCCCAGACCGGAGAAACAGCTCAGAAAAATACAATTAACAGTTTACCGTTGCCAAAAAGTGTAAAGGAATCGTTAATTAAGAATAATAATGCTGATGGCTACATAGAATTAGGTGTAGAAAATTTTAGCCAGTATGTAGCAGAATATTTGATAGATTCTGTGTTAAATGCATCTACATTTATTTTGCTATTTGTTGTTTTGACGCTGCTGGTTCAGCTGGTGGTTCATTTGCTTGATATAATATCAAAGCTTCCGGGAATAAATATGTTAAATAAAGGAGGCGGAGCTGTTATCGGACTTATAGAAGCAGTCTTTGTACTTTGGATTGCATGTATAATAATTACAGCATTTAGTGCAACAAGTTGGGGACAGCAGGCATGCGATGCAATTGGAAATAGCGTATTTTTAAGTCTGATATACGACAATAATGCAATTCAGATGTTTTTAAATAACCTCAATCTTCTTGCATAATATTTATGAAAATGAGAAGAATATCAGTAGATATTGCGGATAAATATTTATGGAAATGATAAAAATATCAGTAAGCGTCGTGAACAAATGAGAATAATATAGAAAATAAATATTAAAAATATTTAAAATAATACAAATATTGAAAATAATTGTTGACAAACACGATACTATTTGATAAATTAAAAAAGCTGTAAAAAGTGGATTGGAAAAATCCACTAAGGCTCCATGGTCAAGCGGTTAAGACACCGCCCTTTCACGGCGGTAACAGGGGTTCAAATCCCCTTGGAGTCATTCAAGAAATTATTCTTGACTGAAAAAAGAACAGTTGCTATAATGTAATAGTTCTATATTTTATGGCGACATAGCCAAGTGGTAAGGCATCGGTCTGCAACACCGCTATCACCAGTTCAAATCTGGTTGTCGCCTCTCTATTTAAAGAAATCTTAGCAATAAGATTTCTTTTTTTATGCAAAGATGGACAGGATGAGGTCGCATCCCAGGGTTCAGTATAGATTCAAGCAGAATAACCGACGGCGAAAAAGTGTGCCATATAAGTGTAAACAAGTCATATATGGTACAAATCAAAAAATAAAGTACTCCTATCACAATCTGGTATTATCAATCACCTTAAAACTGACTATTTATCTAATACCATATATTGATAAAATTACTTTTTGTAAGAATTATATAAATAAAAATATACAAAAAGAAAAAAATCGGAAATAAATTCTAGGCTTAGTCAACTCACAAGCCTAAACAACCTTGAAACTATAAACAAAAGGTTTAATCACAGATTTAACAAGGTTTTATATTTCTGATTAAAACAGGAGGAAAATTATGAACAATTCAACTGAAAAAATTGTTAAGTTAGTTTTAGCTGCAATGTTTGCTGCACTTGGATGCGTAGCAACAATGATTATCAGAATCCCTACTATTGGAACATCAGGATATGTTAACATTGGTGATACAGTAGTTTTATTAGCAGCATGGGTATTAGGAACATTTTATGTAGGCAACAAAAAAGGCAAATTAGTAGATGAAAATCTTTTCTTTGCAGCAGCCGCAGCAGGATTAGGACCGGCACTTGCTGATTTAATTGCAGGATACACAACATATGTACCTGGAACATTTATTATTAAAGCACTTATGGGTATTGTAGCAGTTCTTTTATTTAAGATAATTGCAAAGGCAAATAAGCATTTAGCATTTGTAGTTAGTGCAGTAGTAGCTGAGTTAGTAATGGTATTTGGGTACTTCTTATATGAAAGCACACTTTTAGGATACGGAATGACAGCAGCAGCTTCGATTCCAAGTAATGGAGTTCAGGGAATTACATGCCTTGTATTAGGACTTGTATTAGTTGAAGTTTTAAACGCAAGCAATGCATTTAAGAGCGTATTAAAAGTTAACTAAATAACAAATTATTAAGCTAATAATAAATATAAAAGGAGTTGCTGTAATTTTAGTTGCGGTAACTCCTTGATTTTTTATATAATAAAGGAGTACAATCACTCGTAGAAAACAGGAGGCGATTTTTATGTACGAGGAAATTAGAAAACAGGCAGAAAATGTTGCCAATGAAATATGTGATGCAGGTAAATTAAAAAAAGGACAAATCTTAGTAGTAGGTTGTTCATCAAGTGAAGTTTGTGGAGATAAAATAGGAACAAACTCAAATCTTCAGGTAGCTGAAGCAGTTTTTGAAGGAATTTATAAGGTCACTCAGGAAAGAGGAATCTATCTTGCTGCACAGTGCTGTGAACATTTGAACAGGGCGATTATAGTAGAGCGTGAGGCTGTGCCAAATGCATATGAAGTAAATGTTGTACCGCAGCCAAAAGCAGGTGGCTCATTTGGAACTACAGCATATAACACATTTAAAGATCCTATAGCTATAGAAGAAATTCAGGCAAATGCAGGAATTGATATCGGTGGAACTTTGATAGGAATGCACATAAAGAAAGTGGCTGTACCTGTTAAAATGGAAAATAATATAATAGGTCAGGCAAGGGTAATTGCTGCACGAAGCAGAGCGAAATTTATCGGTGGAGGAAGAGCTCATTACAACGAAGATCTAATGTAAATGATAAGAATAGTTTATTGTAATAAAGAATAAATAAAATACAGGAATAATTTATTTACTGAAGGTTTATATATATGGAGGAATATTTAATGTTGAAAAATTATACTGAAAAAACATCGGTTGCAAAAACGATTATAGCACTAATAGTAGTAGCAATATTAGAATTTATTGCGTTCTACATTTTGTTGCCGCCACTTAACATACATGATATAGGAAGCTGGATTTTTCAGGGATTCTTTGTACTATTGTTTTTGATTGCAACATTTTTTTGCAGTAAGGAAAATAATATTGAGCAGTTAAGTGTAACTATAGTGTCAAAAATTGTAACGGCTGTTATTGCAATTGGCGTGGTTGTGGTAGTGATTGGCGGATTAACATCTTTGGAAATATTTAACGCTTCAAGATATTCAAGTCTTATCAAAGTGAAAGAATGCAAATTTGAAGATGAAATCGCCCAGACGGATACAGTCAATGATATTGCGCTTATGGATACAAAGAGTGCAAGGGTTGTCGGCGAAAGAGCAATTGGCTCATTATCAGACCTTGTAAGTCAGTATGTAATTAATCAGGATTACAATCAGATAGATTACAATGGCCAGCCAAAGAAAGTAGCAACGCTAGAGTATGCAGATTTTTTCAAATGGTTTAACAATAGAAAAAATGGTATACCGGGATATATTTTGGTAGACCCTGTGGAATTTGAAGCAGAATATATAAAATTAGACAAACCAATTAAGTATACTTCTTCGGCACGATTTAATGACAAATTACAAAGAAAACTTAGATTTGAATATCCTACAGCAATTTTTGAAGGATATTATTTTGAATTAGATAATGATGGAAATCCATATTATATTTGCCCAACATTAACAGCAAAGATAGGCTTGTTTGGTGGTAAAGACGTAAAAGGCGTTGTCATATTTGACCCTTGCACAGGCAAAAGCAAATATTATGATGTAAAAAATGTGCCACAGTGGGTAGACAGAGTTTATGATGGTGATTTGGCAACGAGAAAATTCGACTGGTATGGAACTTTGTCAGACGGATTCATCAACAGCATAATAGGTCAGAAGGATTGTAAAATAACAACAGAGGATTATGGCTACAAGGTAATGGATGATGACGTATGGATTTACACAGGCGTAACTTCTGTTATTGACGATTCATCTAATATTGGATTTGTAATGATAAATGCAAGAACCGGAGAAACAAGATACTTCAAGGCAGCAGGTGCAGAAGAATTTTCAGCAATGGACGCAGCAGAAGGCCAGGTCCAGAATTTAGGATACAAGGCTTCATTCCCTGCAATCATAAATATAGGTGGCGAGCCAACATATTTCATGGTTTTGAAGGACAAGAGCAACCTCGTAAAACAGTATGCCCTTGTAAATGTAAAAAAATACAGCATTGTTGCGACTGGAACAACGCAAAGAGATACGCTTTCTTCTTATAATAAACTTATGAAGGAAAATAATTTAGGCAACAAGCAGGTAATCGATGACATGAACAATGATTTGCCAAATGTAAATATACAGGTTACTGATATTGAGTACATCACAACAGACGGTGAAACTTATGTATATATTTCTGATGAAAATAACAATGTATATAAAGAATTGTTTGCTGAAGATGAAAGCCTTATTTTCATCAAGCCGGGCGCACAGATAACAATTTATTATGAAGAAGATAAGAAAGATGGCAAGAAAAATGCGGACGAAAGTCAGAGCACTACAGATGGTGAAAGTCAGAAAAATGGCTTGGATAATGCAAAATATGACAGCCAGAATATAAAGACAATTGTTAAATGGAAAGCTCAGGGAGAATAAATATAACACATTCTAAAAATTTGAAATTCACGAATTTTAAGAATATAAGATTATATTCTAAGACTGTTTAACAAATTTAATAAATTAAAAAACAGGGAGGCGATTAAAATGGATTACAAATTAGGCGATAAAGTTGTATTGAAAAAAGGTCATCCTTGCGGAACAAACGAATGGGAAATAATTCGAGTTGGAGCTGACTTTAAAATAAAATGCCTGGGTTGCAATCATATAGTAATGCTACCTAGAAAAACATTTGAGAAAAGTGTAAAAAAGTACTTGGGGAATGAGTAGGAAATTGGTTAAATAATGTAAATTATAATTTGAATAATTATCATAAAATAAGAAGATATTTCAGCAATGGAATGTCTTTTTATTTTTTCCAAAATAAAAAAGAATATTAATCCCACCATGTAGTTAATAAAATATTAAGAAAATCATTTAAAAGAAATAGTTGACATTATAAATATATATTGTATATTTGTATTAAGTAACTAATACAAATATACAATATATTAATTTGCGTTATATAAGGAGATGAGAGAGATGCCTTGGAAATTTGAGAGTGACAGACCAATATATGCTCAAATATTAGAGCAGATTAAGGAACGCATAATTGTGGGAGAATATCCGCCTGGAAGCAGGCTTCCGTCAGTAAGGGAATTAGCTACAGAAGCAGCAGTTAATCCTAATACGATGCAGAGAGCGATGGCGGAACTTGAGAGAGAAGGATATGTAGTAACTAATAGAACGACTGGTAGAACAGTAACAGATAATGTGGGAGTAATTATGGAATCTAAGAAGAGTACAGCAATAGAATTAACACAGAAATACATTGAGAAGATAGAACAATTGGGGTTTAGCAAAGAACAGATTGTGAAAATTATAGAGGAGGGAAAATAATGAGCATAATATTTGAATGTAAAGATTTGACTAAAAAATATGGAGCTTTTACTGCAGTAGAGAATCTTAATCTTTCTATTGAAAGAGGAAAGATAATTGGCCTTTTAGGACCTAATGGAAGTGGAAAGACAACACTTATAAAGATGTCTAACGGTTTACTTACACCGACTAAAGGTGAGATATTAATTGATGGAAAGAAAGTAGGAGTTGAAACAAAGAGCATAGTTTCATATCTACCTGAGAGAACATATTTGAATGATTGGATGAAAGTTAAAGAAATGGTAGGATTCTTTGACGATTTTTATGAAGACTTTGATGCTCAGTGTGCTTATAAGATGTTGGAAAGACTTAATATTAACATTAATGATAAGTTGAAAACCATGTCAAAGGGAACTAAGGAAAAGGTTCAACTTATTTTGGTTATGAGTAGAAAGGCTCAATTATATTTCCTTGATGAACCGATTGGAGGTGTTGATCCGGCTGCGAGAGATTATATACTTAACACAATTATAACTAATTACAATCCGGAAGCTTCTGTTATTATTTCAACACATTTGATTTCAGATGTTGAGCAGATATTAGATGAGGTTGTCATGATTAAGAATGGACATTTAGTTATGCATAAGACAGTTGATGAGATAAGAGAAGAGGAAGGAAAGTCAGTAGATGAACTTTTCAGGGAGGTATTTAAATGTTAGGAAAATTATTAAAATATGAATATAAAGCAACTTCAAGATATTTTATAGGATTATATATAGTTTTGGCGTTGCTTACAATTGGTAATAAAATTATGCTCATAATTGAGGACACATCAGATGTACAGTTGAGAGTAGTTGATATATTGTTTGGAATCATAATGGCAAGTTATGTCATAGCTATTATAGCAATCGCAGTAGCAACTGTTGTATTAATGTTAAGAAGATTTTATTTTAATATGCTTAAAGATGAAGGATATTTAACATTTACACTTCCGGCTACAGTAGGACAGCACATTGCAAGTAAAATGATAGTTTGTATTACATGGGTTATAGCAACAGTAGTATTGACTGGAG
>NZ_FR878165.1:19323-21259 GCF_000434315.1 Eubacterium sp. CAG:156
TTTGTAGTAACTTATAGTAAAGATATCGATTATGCAAGAGGTATATCTTATAGTGTGCAGAAATTAACTCAATTAGGTGCATGGGGATATGTTGCTGAAGGCATAATTGCAGCAATAGTGACAGTAATAGGTATGCCAATACTTATGTATGCATGCTTAAGCATCGGACAGCTTTATACTAAGCACAGAGTAGTTGGCGCAATATTAGCTTACATTGGATATTACATAATAAATCAAGTTGTATCATCAGTATTTTTGGTTATATGTATGCATAGTTTAGGTAATAGTTACGATATTAGTGCATTTGCAAATCAGATATTTATATTTGGTATAGTTTTATCAATTGTGGTTTCGATTGCAAGTTATATAGCAACTTATTACATATTAAGCAAAAAGTTAAATTTAGAATAAAATTTTCTTGCATTTGCTCTTGAATTATGATAAAATGTCAATTCGTGATATATATTAATTTTCCTTGCTTTCCTAAATGAAATAGGGAGGCCAGAGACCAAAAGGAGGTAAGAAAGCATGAACAAGTATGAATTAGTAGTTGTTGTTAGTGCAAAACTCGAAGAAGAAGAAAGAGCCGCTGAAATCGAAAAGGTAAGCAACCTTGTAACACGTTTTGGTGGAACAATTACTGACGTAGAAGAATGGGGTAAGAAGAAATTAGCTTACGAAATTCAGAAGATGTCAGAAGCTTATTATTACTTCATTCACTTCGACACTGATAACACAGATTGTCCTAACGAAATAGAAGATCAGATTCGTATTATGGAAAATGTTATCAGATATTTGTGCGTAAAGGTTGAGGCATAGGTTTTTGAAACATAAAGAGGTATAATATGAATAAAGTTATTCTTATGGGTAGATTAACCCGTGATCCTGACGTAAGATATTCACAGGGCGATAGCCCAATGGCAATTGCCAGATATACATTAGCAGTTGATCGTAGATTTAGAAGAGACAACGACCAGCAGACAGCAGATTTCATTTCTTGCGTAGCATTTGGAAGAAATGGAGAATTCGCTGAAAAGTACTTACATCAGGGAACTAAGATTGTAGCAGAAGGTCGTATTCAGACAGGAAGCTATACAAACAAAGATGGTAATAAAGTTTACACAACAGAAGTTGTAGTAGAAAATCAGGAATTTGCTGAAAGCAAAGCAAGTGCTGCTAATAACGAAGGTGGCTTCCAGCCACAGGCACAGTCAGCTCCAACAGCTCCAGCCGGAGACGGATTTATGAATATCCCTGATGGTGTTGAAGATGTAGGATTACCATTTAACTTTTAGAGATTAGACGATTAACATAAACATAGTTAATTAGTATTATAGGAGGTCAAAACTATGGCATTTAACAAGAGTGAAAGACCTGATTCTCCAATGAGAAGAAGAGGCGGTCGTAGAAGAAAAAAAGTTTGCGTATTTTGTGCTAGTGAAAACAACGTAATTGATTATAAAGACACAAACAAATTAAAGAGATATGTATCTGAAAGAGGAAAAATTCTTCCTAGAAGAATTACTGGAAACTGCGCTAAGCACCAGAGAGCTCTTACAGTAGCAATCAAGAGAGCAAGACACGTTGCTTTAATGCCTTACACAGTAGAATAAGGTTATATAAAAAGACTTTCCCATGTGGAAAGTCTTTTTATGTTTTATAAAGGTATTTATATAGATAAGGTTGCTTTTTTGTTTCATATCTCCTAAAAAGTCGGAATAAGGCGAAATGTTACAAATTAATATGATAATTTTAATGGTATAATTTAAATGTAACATGAATAAAATGAAAGAGTAGTGCGTTGAAAATATACAAATATTCATACTTGATTAACGTACGAAAAATTTAAAGACAAAAAGGAGGAAATATGAGAAATTTTAAACAAGTGGCAGCCATGACTCTCGCAGGAGTTATGACGGTTTCTATGGCAGGAGTT
>NZ_FR878165.1:21278-26568 GCF_000434315.1 Eubacterium sp. CAG:156
CAGGAGTTCAGACTCCGGCTGCAACAAATACGACATTTAGTAAAGCAGTGTTAATGATGGACGTAAGTAATGCTACAGGCAGTGGAAATGTAGGTATTGATATTGCGGGGGACGAAGTGTCGGAGAAAATCAATGAGATTTTGTATAGTGTATACCGTGAGGCTCACAGAAATGACGATGATACAAAAGGTGAGGATGGAAGAACGGCATATAGGGCAGCATGGGATGCTCATTCACAAAAGCTAGGATTGCTTGAAAGCTATGATGAAAAAGAAGATACATATAAGTACACCGACAGATTTACAATTAATGCTAAAGTTTCAACAGAAATAGTAACTACAACTCAGTTTTCAGTTGAATTGGCAGGAAATATTGCAAACGGAAAAGAGATGAAACTCACAAAAATTGAATATAATAATGGAAATGTAAAAATTGATTTAGATTCATTTGTTAAATTCATGTCAGAATATTGTGGCATGACAACAAGCAAAGTGTGTGAAGCACTCGAAATTCCGGCGTTAAAATCAATTGAATTAGATTATGTTGCAGAAATTAATAATATGTTAAAGGATAAATGTGGAAAATATTATCCTATTATCGGAGTGGAAGTTGTTGAACAGAAAGACATTGATAATAAATTATTTGAACAGGATGAATTAGGAAAAGTAATTGACTTAAAATATGGAGAGGAAGCAAAAGAAGCTAACTTTGCATTAACAGGTGAACAGGTTGTTAATACAGTAATGAATCTTGCAAAATTAGTGCTGAACACAGCAGATTCTGCATTTGCTAAATTTGAAACAACAAATGGAACGAAGACAACTTTTAAAGTTACAGATGAGCAGGCATCAGAATTTGTATTGGCTATTGCAGATGCCTTATCTTCAAATTCAAAAACTATAGTTGATTTGGTATTCGGTCAGTTAAAAGTTCTTCCGGGATTTGATGAAATATTAACAATGCCTGTAGAAGCAGAGAAATATATTTCAGACAATATGATTGAAAGCCTCAATAAATTTGCACAAGATATTAAAGATATAGCTACAACAGTTACAAAAACTGATGAAGATAATAACGAAATTAAATATAATCCTTTACAGGAAAAGTTAAAAGAAGAAGGAATTAAATTTGATGTAACGGTTAATTCTGATTTGACAGGTGAAAAAGGTTATAGAGATTATAAGGTTGATGGAAATTTTAATTATTCATGCCCGGCTGAAACTGATGGAGAAAGTGTAGAGGTGAAACCGGATACAGTTATAGCTGTTAAATTTGATTTTAACCTTAAAGAAAATGGTCAGCCGCCAGTTGAAAATCCAGCAAATAACGACGGAAAAAATAATGTGACTAATAACAATGCAAACAATACAACAAACAATGATTTGCAAAACACACTTATTATTGTAAAAGGTAAAAAGTATAAAGCTACATCAGCTGCAAATTCAAAGAATCCTACAGTAACATTTTTAGGAAATATAAATAAAAAGGCGAAGAATGTAAAAGTTCCTGCATCAATTACTTATAACAATGTTAACTATAAAGTTACAGCGATTGCACCAAACGCATTTAAAAACAACAAGAACATAAGAAGTGTTGTAGTTGGAAAAAATGTAAGAGTTATCGGAAAGAATTCTTTCAAAGGATGCAAAAATCTTAAAACTTTAGTTATTAAAGGTAAGAAATTGAAAGAAATTAAGAAAGGTGCATTTAAGAATGCTAATTCGAAAATTGTTATTAAATGCGCTAAAGGACAGGGAAAGAAATATAGAAAATTAGTAAGAGAAAGCCGTTAGGTAAATATAAATAATTAGTATAAAAGGCGTTGTACGAATTTAAATAATAGCTCCAGTCATGTTGGTAATAAAATATTTCCGACATGGTTGGAGCTTTTTGATTTGCACCAAATGCTAAAATTGTTATATATTAACATGGTTGGAACTTTTTTGTTAACTGACTTAATTAAGTTTACCCAAATGCTAAAATTGTTATTTACTAATATGGCTGAAAATTTTTAAATTTGCACCAAATGCTAAACTTTGTTTTTTATTAATATGACCGAAATTTCTTCTCTTATTTGATCTAAACAATATGAGAAGAATGTTTTAAATTATATGACTTATTAAGAAAAAAATCTCCCTTATAAATTGATAAAAAAATAACAATGTATCCAACTAAAAATAAAAACGTTTCAATTTAAAGAGGATTGAAATGTTTTATAATTTGAAATGCCGATAAATAAAGGAAAGTAGCAAAAAAATCAATTAAAAGTCTATAATAAATAAAAACATTTTTATATTGCCGGAATATAGCAATTATAAATTCAGTATGTTATAGTTAAAAACAACAATAGTATGTGATTTCGGGAGGAATTGTAATGAGCACAAATATGTTTGGAGTGCCGGTAGAGGGATTTTCTCAGAAGAGTAAAGAGGCTGCCGCAGAAGGTATTGTATTGTTAAAGAACGAAGGCGGAATGTTACCACTTACACAGGAAGACAAAATTTCAGTATTCGGTCGACCACAGATTGAATATTATAGAAGTGGTACAGGTTCAGGTGGTGCAGTTAATGTTGAATATGCTACTAACATCTTAGACGGATTTGAAAACAGCAATCTTAACATTGATGAAACATTAGTTGAAAAGTATAAGGAATGGTTAAAAGACCACCCATTTGATAATGGTGGTGGCGGATGGGCATGTGAACCATGGTTCCAGAAGGATATGCCTATCGATGAAGCATTTGCTAAGGAACAGGCAGCAAAGACTGACAAGGCGTTATACATTATAGGTAGAACTGCCGGAGAAGATAAGGATAACGCAATTTGGCAGGGAAGTTATATTTTAACAGACGAAGAAAAAGAAAATCTTAGAAATATAACAAAAGCATTTGATAATGTATGTATCGTTTTAAATGTGTCAAATATTATTGATTTGAGCTGGATTAATGACGAAGAATATAACGGAAGCATTAAGTCAGTAATTATTGTATGGCAAGGAGGTATGGAAGGTGGAACAGCAGTAGTTGATGTACTTTCAGGTGCTGAAACACCAAGTGGTAAGCTTGCAGATACAATAGCATACAGTATTGAGGATTATCCATCAACAAAGAATTTTGGTAATGAATTTAAGAATCTTTATGAAGAAGATATTTATATCGGATACAGATATTTTGAAACATTTGCACCGGACAAAGTTCAGTTTGAATTTGGTTATGGATTATCTTATACAACATTTGATATTGAAACACAGACTGTAAAAGAAAAGACAGATTCAATCGAATTGAATGTTAAGGTTACAAATACAGGTGACAAATTTGCAGGAAAAGAAGTTGTTCAGGTATATTATGAAGCACCTCAGGGTGAACTTGGAAAACCTGCAAGAGAACTTATTGCATTTGCAAAGACAAAGAAACTTGCACCGGGCGAAAGTCAGGAATTGACATTAGAATTTAAGATTTCAGATATGGCTTCTTACGATGATTCAGGTGTTACAGGACACAAATCATGCTATGTTTTAGAAGCAGGCGAATATAATATTTATGTTGGTAACAGCGTTAAGAATCTTACAAAGATTAATACATACAATGAAGAAGAACTTGTTGTAGTTGAAGAACTTCAGGAAGCAATGGCTCCTACAGAGGCTATAAATATTATGAAGCCTGGTAAGAAAAATGCTGACGGAACTTATGAAGTTACATATGTACCTGTTTCAACTCAGACAGTTGACATGGCTAAAAGAATTTCAGACAATCTTCCAATGGACATGCCAATAACAGGAGATATGGGAATTACACTTCAGGATGTTCGTGACGGTAAAGCAACATTAGAAAAATTTGTTGCGCAGTTGTCTATTGAAGAAATGGCTATAATCGTTCGTGGTGAAGGAATGAGTAATCCACGAGTAACAAGAGGAACAGCATCAGCATTTGGTGGAATGAGTGATAGCTTATTTAACTACGGCATTCCAGCAGCATGTTGTGCAGATGGTCCTAGTGGTCTTCGTATGGAAGGAAAAGCAACACAGCTTCCAATTGGAACAGCTTTAAGTGCAACATGGAATACAGAACTTGTTAGAGAATTATATACAATGGAAGGTCAGGAATTATACAGAAATCAGGTTGATACTTTACTTGGACCTGGTGTAAATATTCGTCGTAATCCATTAAACGGAAGAAATTTTGAATATTATTCAGAAGATCCTTTCCTTTCAGGAAAAATGTCAGTTGCTTCAACAGGCGGAATTAAAGATGGTGGCGCCTGGGGAACAATTAAGCATTTTGCATTAAATGGTCAGGAATCACACAGATTTAAGATTGATGCTGTATGTTCAGAAAGAGCAATCAGAGAAATCTATTTGAAGAGCTTTGAAATGGCTGTAAAGGAAAAAACAGTAATGTCCATTATGACATCATATAATCCAATCAACGGACATTGGGCAGCTTCAAATTATGACTTATGTACAACTATTCTTAGAAAAGAATGGGGATATAAAGGTTTTGTAATGACTGACTGGTGGGCAAAAATGAACGACGTTGTAACTGGAGGAGAAGAGTCAAATCAGGATACAAGAGACATGGTTCGCGCACAGAATGATGCTTACATGGTAGTAAACAACAATGGAGCAGAAATTAATTCAAATGGTGACAATACAGAGGCAGCAATAATCGAAGGAAGACTTACAGTTGGAGAACTTCAGAGAGCTTCAATGAACATCTTAAGATTTATACTTGCAGCACCTGTTATCGAAAGAGAGTTAATAGATACAAACGTAGCTGAATACTTCGAATCAGCAACAGATGCAAAATATGAAGTTCAGAAACTTGCAAATGATGCTAAGATTAAATTTGAAGGAACAGATAATGCTACAGTTGAAATTGATGAAGATGCTGAATACACAATAATTGTACATATTTCATCACCACTTCCAAATCTATCACAGTGCACAGTAAATGTTCATGCAAATGACAAGGTTATGGTTGTTATTCAGACAAGTGGTACAGATGGAAACTGGATTACACAGAAACTTTGCAAAGTAAAATTAGACAAAGGCTTCTACAACTTAGAACTTGAACATGTAATGGCCGGAATGAATGTAGGCTATATTGAGTTCAAGAAGATTCCTAAGAAGAAAGCTAGATAATAACTTGGAATAATTGAATTTAATCGAACTAGAAATAAATTCGGCAAGTTAGAATAATTGAATTTAATCAAGTTAGAAATGAATTTACAATAGTTTGAATTTAATAAAAAAATGGGATGTAAAAATTCCTTAATTAGCAGAGGTGCATTG
>NZ_FR878165.1:26594-53626 GCF_000434315.1 Eubacterium sp. CAG:156
TGGCGATTGCCAATGCACCTCTGTTTTTAATCTTAAGTCAATCCAAAAACACTTCCACCATGGCACAAATCCAGCTAAAAAACAAGCAATCACTGCTTATAAATTACAAGCTTAAACATCTTTTCCATGGCACTCATAGATTCGGCTAAACTGTATTTTTTTGTGAAATCAAGATATTCTAAACTTCTTTCATCACGTTCTTTTGGATGGTCGAGCCAATAATCTATCTTTTCAGCAAGGTCAGCAGCATCGTTATAATTAAACAAATTTTTTTCATCTATTGCATAAGCAGGAGCGGCGGAATTAGGTGAATCGTTTATGATAGGAACAAGTCCGCATGTGGCCGCTTCGAGGCAGGCAATGCCCTCAGTTTCTTCGCTTGCAGCATGAACATATAAATCGCAAGTCGCAATAACTTCTAATAATTCAGGCCTTGAATATGTACGAATAATAGGTTGATTTATAAGTCCGCAGGCGTCACGCTCAATTGAAGATTTGTAATCTCCATCACCCGCAAAAATAAGTTGAATTCTGTTTTTATATTTACTCATGTTTACAGCGTTAATTAGTACTTTGTGATTTTTGTGTTTAGATAAACGTGCAATATATATAATTCTAAAATTGCTGTCTACAGGTCTGTGGCATGATACTTTTTTGCTAAAATCAGAACTAATTCCCGAGGAAATAATATAATGAGGAGTGTATCCGATATATTTTTCAAAATCTCTGCATAAAAACGCAGATGGAAAATGTATAGCCTGACAATATTTGTATACCTGTTCATAAAATTGTTTGTAAATTTTCTTTTTATATTTATCTTTGGAACCAATTCGAATAGGACGAATAAGCGAATCTGCCTGACATTGAAAAGTCGCCATTACAGGAATGTGGTGCTCCAAAGCGTATTTTGTAACATATTTTCCAAGAGAAAATGGCGTAATTATTAAAACCCCATCTGTTCCCAAAACAGCCTTCCTAATAACAGAACGCTTTGGCTTCGCAAATACAAGCCCCTGATTGGCAAAACGCTTTTCAATACTAGTTAAATGCTTTTTTTGAGGAACAACAAAACATGAATTTATATCAGACTTGTCTTTATCCGGACAAATAATATTTACAGAATGTCCGTGTCTTGTTAACCATTCAATTAAATTGTAGCAAAAAATGGTGGTACCATTGTTTTCCTCACCTAAGAAATCGCATACCATTGCAATAATCATAAAACCCCTCCATAAAACTAAATACATAATAAAGGTTTAATTTCGAATAAATCAGTCAAAAATAAACCAAGCGATGAAACTAAGTATTATAAAACAAGAGTTTACTTCACAAAATAAAAGGACAAACTCTCTATTTAGACCCTCCCTTTAGAAAGTAATATAAAACAAAAACTGCTAATTTACAATATAAGAAATTCGACGTGAATTAGAAATGTGTCTATTATGGTTAAAAACATCAATTATTAATGCAGACAAACGTCCGTCGGCATTGCATAAAAGGCTAAAAAAATGTATAATAAACTGAAATACATTCTGAGATTGATATGTATATTTAATGGCATTTAGGAGGACGATAATGATTACATTAAGTAAAGGTGGAGCTTACCTTTTAAACGGTAACGAAGTAATTGAAGTTGGGGACGATTCTGAAGAAATTTTAAAATCAAAATTAGGCCAGAATTATCTAACAAAAGAAGAAGCAGCTAAGAATACAATGGCATATAACATTTTAAACAGCCATAATACATCTGGAAACATGGAAAAACTCCAGATTAAATTTGATAAACTGACATCACATGATATTACATTCGTAGGAATTATCCAGACAGCAAGAGCTTCAGGATTAGAGAAATTCCCAATACCATATGTACTTACAAACTGTCACAACAGTTTATGTGCAGTAGGTGGAACTATTAATGAAGATGACCACATGTTTGGACTTACATGTGCAAAGAAATACGGTGGAGTTTATGTACCACCTCATCAGGCAGTAATTCATCAGTTTGCAAGAGAAATGCTTGCAGGCGGTGGAAAGATGATTTTAGGCTCAGATTCTCATACACGTTACGGTGCTTTGGGAACTATGGCAATGGGAGAAGGCGGACCTGAATTAGTCAAACAGTTATTATCTCAGACATATGACATTAACATGCCGGGTGTAATCGGTATCTATATGACAGGAGCACCTGCAAAGGGAGTTGGACCTCAGGACGTTGCTCTTGCAATTATTGGTGAAGTATTTGCTAATGGATATGTAAACAATAAAGTAATGGAATTTGTTGGACCTGGTGTAAGTAACTTAAGTGCTGATTTCAGAATTGGTGTTGACGTTATGACAACAGAAACAACATGTCTTTCATCTATTTGGAGAACAGATGAAAAGATTAAAGAATTCTACGACATTCACGGAAGAGTAGATGATTATAAAGAATTAAATCCTGGAGCAGTAACATATTACGATGGAATGGTATATGTTGAATTAGACAAGATTAAACCAATGATAGCTATGCCTTTCCACCCAAGTAATACATATACAATTGATGAGTTAAATGCTAACCTTGCAGACATTTTACACGATGTTGAAAAGAAAGCATTAGTATCATTAGACGGACAGGTTGAATACTCATTACAGGATAAGATTAGAAATGGCAGATTCTATGTAGAACAGGGAATTATTGCAGGTTGTGCAGGTGGTGGATTTGAAAATATCTGTGCAGCAGCTGATATCTTAAAAGGCAATAACATTGGCTCAGATGAATTTACGTTAAGCGTATATCCTGCATCAATGCCTGTATATATGGAATTAATTAAAAATGGATGTGCAGCAGACATTATGGAAGCCGGCGGTGTAATGAAGACAGCATTCTGCGGACCATGTTTTGGAGCAGGAGATACACCTTCAAACAACGCATTTAGTATCAGACATTCAACAAGAAACTTCCCTAACAGAGAAGGTTCTAAGTTACAGAATGGACAGATTTCATCAGTTGCTCTTATGGATGCACGTTCAATTGCAGCAACAGCAGCTAATAAGGGATACCTTACAGCAGCAACAGATATGGATGTTGAATATAAAGGAAGAACATATCACTTTGACAGCTCAATTTACGCTAACAGAGTATTTGATTCACACGGAGTTGCAGACCCTGATACAGAAATTAAATTTGGACCTAATATTAAGGACTGGCCAAAAATGGAAGCTTTAACAGATAATTTATTGTTAAAGGTAGTTTCAGAAATTCATGACCCTGTAACAACAACAGATGAATTAATTCCTTCAGGAGAAACATCATCATATCGTTCAAATCCTCTTGGATTGGCAGAATTTACATTATCAAGAAAAGATCCTGAATATGTTAAGAATGCAAAGGATGTTCAGAAGGCAGAACAGATTCGTGTTTCAGGCAAATGCCCATGCGAACACTCAGATGAATTTGGAAAAGTATGGAATGGTTTAAAAGAAGCCTTCCCTGAAATGAATATAAACAAAGAAACAGTTGGAATCGGAAGTACAATATATGCAGTTAAGCCTGGAGATGGTTCAGCAAGAGAACAGGCAGCAAGTTGTCAGAAAGTATTAGGCGGATGGGCAAATATAGCACATGAATATGCAACAAAGAGATATCGTTCAAACCTTATCAACTGGGGAATGCTTCCATTTATCTATGAAGATATGGAATTACCATTTGCGAAAGGAGATTACATCTTTGTACCTGATATTGCAAATGCAATTAAGGAAAAGAAGTCTGACATCACAGCTTATGTAATGAACGGAACGGAAAAGAAAGAAATAACATTGAAGCTTGGAGAAATGACAGATGACGAAAGAGAAATAATCTTAAAAGGATGTTTAATCAATTATAACAGAGTATAAATAAGACGAACGGAGGGCCCATATGGAATATAAAAAAATAATAACAAAAGACGATTGTTATATGTTTGGACAAGGTACACATTATGAAATCTACAACAAACTAGGAGCCCATTTAATGGAGATAGACGGAGTAAAGGGCACGTATTTTGCAGTGTGGGCACCAAATGCTGTTAACGTCAGCGTAGTAGGTGAGTTTAACAATTGGATAGGATTTGACCACAATATGGAAATGGAAAATGACTCAGGAATTTGGGAGCTATTCATTCCGGGTGTGGGCGAAGGTGAAATGTATAAATACGTTATTTCAACAAAGAATGGTGACACCTTATACAAATCTGATCCGTATGGATTCTGGTCAGAAAAGAGACCTGGAAATGCATCTAAAGTAGCTAATATTGAAGACTATACATGGAAAGATAAAAAATGGCATGAGAAAAAGGAAAACCACTACGAAGAACCGATGTCAATATATGAAGTACATATGGGTTCATGGAAAAAAGACTTTGTAGATGAAAACGACGAAGACGGATTCTATGATTACAAGAGATTAGCAAAAGAACTTGTAGCATATGTAAAAGATATGGGTTATACACACGTAGAATTAATGGGCGTATTGGAACACCCGTTTGATGGCTCATGGGGATATCAGGTTGTAGGATATTATGCTCCAACAGCCAGATACGGTAAGCCTGTAGAATTTATGCATTTAGTTGATGAATTCCATAAGGCAGGAATTGGTGTTATACTCGACTGGGTACCGGCACATTTTCCAAAAGATGCACATGGTCTTGCAATGTTTGACGGCACTCCATTATATGAATATGCGGACACAAGAAAAGGAGAACACCCTGATTGGGGAACAAAGATATTTGATTACTCAAAGACAGAAGTAGTTAACTTCTTAATTGCAAATGCATTATTCTGGGTGGAAAAATATCATGTTGATGGCCTTAGAGTAGATGCAGTAGCATCAATGTTATATTTAGACTATGGACGACAGGACGGTCAATGGGTTCCAAATAAATACGGCGATAATAAGAACTTAGAGGCAATAGAATTCTTTAAGCACTTAAGCAGTATTATGAAACAGAGAAATCCACAGGCATATATAATTGCAGAAGAATCGACAGCATGGCCAAAGGTAACTGCGGACCCTAAAGACGGTGGACTTGGATTCTCTTATAAATGGAACATGGGATGGATGCATGATTTCCTTGAATATGTAAAATTAGACCCATATTTCAAGAAATTTAACCACAATAAAATGACATTTGGATTAACATATGCATTTAGTGAAAACTTCATATTAGTGTTATCACATGATGAAGTAGTTCATCTTAAATGTTCAATGTTAAACAAGATGCCTGGATATCCTGCAGATAAGTTTAAGAACTTAAAGACAGCATATACATTTATGTTTGGACATCCGGGTAGAAAATTATTGTTTATGGGACAGGATTTCGGACAACTTCAGGAATGGTCAGAAGCAAGAAGTCTTGACTGGTATTTACTGGAAGAACCTGAACATAAAGATTTACATGAATATGTTAAAAAACTATTACATTTATACAAAAAATATCCTGCAATGTATACTGAAACAAAAGGATACGATGCATTTGAATGGATAAACTGTAATGATAATGATAGAAGTATCTTTAGTTTTATAAGAAAGACAGGAGAAGAAAATTATAAGAATGCAATAGGATTTGTAACAAACTTTACTCCTATAGCAAGAGAAGATTACAGAGTGGGAGTTCCTAAAGCAGGCACCTACAAACGACTTCTCACAACAGAAGCAGGAGAAACAAAGGAAGTAAAATATAAAGCTAAAAAAGGTGAATGTGACGGAATGCCATATAGTTTGGACATGCCATTACATCCATTTGAATCAGTTATATTTGAATTCCCAAAAGTAGCAGCTGCAAGAAAAAGCCATGCAAAAAGCACTAAGGGTAAAAAAGCTGTAAATAAAAAATAAATGGGCGAAGTGCCTTATGAATACGAAACAGGCGGGGAGAAATAGCTTCCCGTCTGAAGTCGTATTTAAGCAAATAAAATTTCGGCATATTGGAATGGGAAAGTGAGACATAAAATGAAAAAAAGATATGTTGTAGCAATTGTAATTGTTATATTACTGGTTACACTTGCTGTTTTTGGTATTACAAGAGGTAAAGTATTTGATAAATCATCGGATACAAAGAATAATCATACTACAAATGAACACGAATTGCTTCCTGAAGTAGATGCATATTATGGCTCAGAAAAGATAGCATCAATATTAGGATATAAAACAGAAGTAGGAAGTAACTATATAAGAGACAACATTGTTCCGGTGGAAAGTAGTCGTGTGATACCTGTAAAAATAATAAATAATGGCAGAACAATTGTCGGAATGAAGTATGAAGTGCGAAGCACGGAAGATTCCCGATTAATAGACAATGGGGAAGCAAAACAGACAGAAAATACAGAAAAGACTACATTGTATGAAATAAATGCCAGTGCTATTTTACAGTCGGGACAGGAATATCAGCTTGTTTTAACATTGGAAACAAATAATAATGAAAATATATACTACTATACAAGAGTCATGGTAATGAATGACAGTTTTGTAGATGGACAGATTGCGTTTGCAAAGCAGTTTAGCAGTAGCACATTAGGACAGGATACAGAATTAAATATTGCGACATATTTAGAGCCTGATGAAGATTTGAAAAATGATGATTTGGGATATACGACATTATCTTCAAGTTATAAAATGTTGCAGTGGAGTGAAATGAAACCTGAACTTCAGGGAAAGATAAATGTTTCAGCAAAAGAGTTTTGCATCAAAGACAGCGGAGAAGCAGGAACATATACACTAGAATATCAAGTGAAAGCAAGCAATGCAGAAGGTGTTGAAGAAACATATAACGTATCAGAAACAATAGTTGTATGGACTTTTTCAGGACAAAATTATGTATTGAATTATAATAGAGAAATAAATCAGGTATGGGAAGCAAATGACAACAATGTTGGAAAAGCTTTTATAGATTTAGGAATCCAGAATCAGAAAACAATAGACGTTGCTGAAAGTGAAAATGGACAGTACATTGGATTTGAAATTAATGGCGATGTTTATACAATGGATTTAACATCAAATGGAATGAAAAAATTATTTGCACTTGATGCCAAAAGTGTGTCAGAAAACAGAATGACAAAGGCAAAAATGATTCAGACAGATGATAAAGGCAATGCCAATTTCCTGGTTTATGGATACAGTCCAAGTAATGAACATTTAGGAGAAAATGGTATTTCAGTATTTCATTATGATAAAGAAAGTAATGAAAGTAAAGAATTGTTGTTTATTCCATTTAGCCAGCCTGCAGAGATGATTGACAAACAGATTCACAAATTATGTTATGTAAACGATGGAACAATTTATTTCATGTTAGATAACAGTTTATATTATGTTAATATAGGAACAAAGGAAAGTGGCAAAATTGTTGAAAATATGCCTGACGGTTCTTATGCGATAAATCAGTCAAAAACAGCAATTGCTTATAATACCGATTTGACAACAATGAATAGTGATAGTATTACGGTAATAGATTTGACGACAGGTAAGGAGAAAAAACTTACAGGAGAAAATGGCGAAAAGCTGTCAGCGTGTGGATATACAGGAAACAATCTTATCTATGGTATAACAAAACCTGAGAATGTTTCGGACAGTATGCGTATAGATACTTTAAAAATTATAGACAAAGATTATAACGAAATAACTTCATATTCTTCTGACAATACAGTTATTACAGGTGTTGAAATAACAGACACTATTATTAACATGAAGAGAGAAAAGAAGGGCAAAGCTATTTCTGATGATCAACTTATAGATAATACTGAAAAATTAGAAACAAAGACAAAATCAAGTTATTTTGCGGATACATTAAAGCTTAAAGAACTTGCAATTTCATTTGTAAACCAGTTAAGTGGAAAGAATGAATTAAAAGTAGAGGAAGCTTCCATTAAATACAAAAAATCAACAGAAGTAAATACAATAATAAAGCCTGCAGCACAGGACCAATATTTTGTATATGCGGGTGGAAATTTATTTGGAATATATTATAATCAAAATGAGGCAGAAACAGTAGCGAAGACAAATAAAGGCCTTGTTACAGATTATAATGGACAAAAAATTTGGACGTTTGAAGAAAATTATGAATAAAAGGAGAATCATTCAACATGCGGTTCATACACACAGCCGACATTCATCTAGGGGCAACGCCGGAAAGTAAAATGGATTGGGCAGTCCACAGGGGAGATGAAATGTGGGGAACATTTGAAAGATTAATAAAAAAAGTTAAGGAAGATGAAATAGAATTACTTATAATTGCAGGAGATTTATTCCATAGACAGCCATTGTTAAGGGAATTGAAGGAGGTAGACTACCTGTTTTCAACGATTCCGGATACAAAGGTTGTGTTGTGTGCAGGAAATCATGATGCAATAAAAAAAGGTTCGTTTTATAGAAATTTTGAATGGAATAAGAATGTTTATTTTCTTGATAGCAAAACAGTAGATTGTGTGCCTATAGATGATTTGGGCGTTGATGTGTATGGATTAAGTTATTATAAAAATGAGATAACAGAACCGCTGTATGATGATATACAAATAAAAAATCCATATAGGATTAACATTCTTGTAGCTCACGGTGGTGATGATAAGCATATTCCTATTAATAAAAGAAAGATAATGCTTGAGGGATTTGACTATGTGGCATTTGGACACATTCACATTCCGGATTTGGATGAAGCTAACAGAATGGCATATTCAGGTTCCCTTGAACCTATTGATGTAAATGAAATAGGCCCTAGAGGATTTATATATGGAGAAGTAACTAAGCAGAATTTGAATATAAGATTCCAGTCTTTTTCTAAGAGAGAATATAAACATGCGGAAATGACGGTAACTACAAATGCTACAAATATGGAACTGCGACACACTCTTATGGAATTTATAGAAAAAGAAGGTAGAGATAATATATATAAAGTAACAATAGTAGGTTATAGAAATCCTGATTTTGATATTGACTTAGAAGGTCTGGCTCAGGTAGGAAATGTAGTATCCGTAATGGACCGAACAGAGCCTGACTATGATTTTGAAGAATTATATGAAAGAAATAAAGATAATCTGTTAGGAATGTTTATTAAAAAATATATCGACCAGGATGTTCTCTCTCCAATACAGCAGAAGACCTTATACTATGGGGTTAAGGCGTTACTTGAGGCTATGGAGGACAAACAATGATAATAAAAGATATTCGATTGATTAATTTTGGCAAATTTCATGATACGGAAATTCATTTCGAAAGAGGATTAAACATTGTTTATGGTGAAAATGAAGCCGGAAAAACAACAATACACACATTCATAAGAGGAATGCTTTTTGGTATAGATAAACAGCGTGGAAAAGCCAGCGGAAAAGATACATATACCAAATATGAACCATGGATTAATCCTGAAGTATATCGTGGAATGATGCGAGTTGAAAACGATGGTAAGGACTATCGTTTTGAAAGAAATTTTAATAAAAATGAAAAATCATTTCGTGTCATAGATGAGGACCTTGGAAGAGAACTTGATGACAACGAAATAAAGCAGTTGTTTAGAGGCTTAGATGAAAGTTGTTATTATAACACAATTAGCATAAGCCAGATTGGAAGTGCAACTGATAAAGAATTAGAAAATATATTAAAGAACTACGCAGCAAATCTAGGTTCAACAAAGTCTATGGAAATTGATATGAAACAGGCTTTGACAAGTCTTGATGCTGAGCGTAAAGAAATAATAAGCGAAAATAAAGTAGGTTCTAAAGAATCAGTAATTCGTGATATGGAAGAAACCGCAGAAGAAATAGAGATGTCTAAAAGAGAGCAGGATACAATAATTTCTGAAATTGATTTAGACAGGAGTAAAGAAGCGGAGTTACTGGCAAAAAAGCAGGATTTGGCAGGAAAGGATGCTGTCAGATTAGAAGAAATGACAAAATACAGTGCCAGAAAAGAAAATCTTTACAATGAAATAATGCAGCTTAACCATGAAATTGATAAGGCTTCAAGAACTTTGACAGAGATAACGGCTCAAAAGGGAGAAATGGAAAAGCAGTTAGAGTCAAAAGGAATTCCAACAAGGGAAGTAATGGAACGAGTAAGCAACGCCTTAAATAAGGCGACAAATATACCAATTGTGTTCGCCCTTATAACAGTTGTATGCCTTGGATGTTCAATAGGTATGTTTATGGCAAATCCTGAATTACTTGATTTTTCAAGCAAAGGCATTTTAAAAATTGGAATACCGGCAGGATTAGCATTAGCATTTTTAATAGCAACAATTGTTAAGTTTTTTATGAATGTAAAGAGCAAAGAAAGACTTGCTGAAAATTTAAAAGAAACTAAACTTATCATGGATAAGTTAGATGCATTAAATAATGAAAAAACATATACAGAGCGTCAACTTGATAACAGAAGAGCTAATTTAAGTGTAGCTAAAGAATCTTTAAAAAATCTTGAAGAATCAGAATTATCAAGCGATGATTATAGTGAAGAGATAAAAGAACTTGATGAAGAATATGCAGTGCTTAAGGAAAAAATTGGAAAAGAGCAAGGTGTATTAGAGCAGAAGCAGGAACAGGATATTGAATTAGAAAAGCATATAGAGAATTTAAAAGCAAAACTTCAATCCATTAAAAATGCAGAGATTGAAATAAGAGCATTAGAGAATGCTAAAAGAGAAATTGAAGAAATAGCTTATGAAGTTAGAAACAGTTTTGGAAGACGACTTAACGAAAAGGCTTCCTGCTATATGTCAAAGATTACAAATGGAAAATACAACAATATTGTTATAGATGATAACTTAAATGTTTCAGTTAATGGTAGAAATGCTTTAATATCATCTTTTAAATTAAGTAAGGGAACTGTTGAACAAATTTACATGGCTTTAAGGCTTGCAGCAGCAGATATAATATTTGAAAACGATACAAAACCTATTTTGCTTGACGATACTTTTGCAATGTACGATAATAAACGAATGGGAAACACAATGAAGTTTATGGCAGAAAATCTTGACCAGGTAATAGTGTTCTCATGTCATACAAGAGAAAAGGTTATGGCGGACAAACTTGGACTTGATTATCACTTGAAGAAATTAGATTGATTAGTAGATGCTACATGCTAATCAATTTAAATAATAAATAATGAGATTGGTAATGTAATAAATTTGTGGGGATTGGGTTTACAAAAACAGGAAATAAAATTGAACAGGTTAAATAGGAGGAACAGACTATGACCACAAAAGAATGCTACGAAAAGATGGACTCAAACTATGAAAAAGTCCTAGGAAGATTAGGCAGTGAAATGATAATCAAAAAATTTGCAATTAAGTTTTTAGACGATTCAAGTTTCCAGAACTTAAAAGATGCATTAGCAGGCAAAAATTTGGATGATTCATTTAGGGCAGCACACACATTAAAGGGTGTATGTGTTAATCTTGGATTTGACAAGTTATATGAAGCAAGCTCAAAGCTTACTGAACAGTTAAGAGCAGGAAAGCTTGAAGGCTGTGATGAAATGTTTAAAGATGTAGAAAAAGAGTACGAAATGACAATAAGCGTACTTAAAGAATTCGCAGAACAGAACTAGAGTTAACTGCAACAGATTTGTAATTGATTATAGCTAACTGCAACAGAAAGAACTGGAATTGACTATAATTAATTCCGACAGAATTATAATTAATTAAAACAAAACGGCTAGAACAGAGCAATTTGTACAAGAGATAAAGAATAAATACATAACAATTTAATGCATAAAAAATAATACATAAAAAATTAATACATAAAAATAAAACCTTCAAGAGATATGAGATGATATATCCAAAAAGTTTGTTCTTTGGAATTTCCTCAATATAATCTTTTGAAGGTTTTTTGTATTAAAAAAACTGTTGCATTTGCAACTATGGTTGTAAACACAACAGTTTAATATTATAGTAAATTAATTCAATTATTTATTATTATATTCATTAATCTTTTTAGTAATCTTATCAATTGGGTTTAAGATGTCACTAATTGATGCGTCATGGTTTAATCTGTCAATGAATAAAGCTGTAAATTTGCTTATATCAACATTGATGTACCATTCTTTTTCAAGAAGCTCTGGAGTCTGGTAAATACTGTTTGTAGTCATAACTCTGTAAATTAATCCCTGTTCATAAGCTTCATCGAATCTCTCTAAACCATTTGTAAATAAACCAAATGTAGAAGCAACAAATACTCTGTTTGCTTTTCTCTTCTTAAGCTGTTTAGCTACGTCTAACATACTATCACCGGAAGAAATCATATCATCAATAATTAAAACATCTTTACCTTCAACGGAATCCCCTAAATATTCATGTGCAACAATTGGATTACGTCCATCTACAACCTTTGTATAATCACGACGTTTGTAGAACATACCCATGTTAACACCTAAAACGTTTGCATAGTATACAACTCTTCCCATAGCACCTTCATCAGGGCTGATCATCATTAAATGATCAGAATCAAGTTTAATATCAGGAACATTTCTTAAAAGGTTTTTAATGAACTGATATGTTGGCATAACTGATTCAAATCCACTAATAGGAATTGCATTATTAACTCGAGGGTCATGAGCGTCAAATGTAATAATATTATCAACACCCATATTTACTAATTCCTGAAGCATTACAGCGCAGTCCATAGATTCTCTAGATGAACGTCTATGCTGTCTGCTTTCATATAAGAAAGGCATGATAACTGTAATTTTACGTGCCTTACCACTTGCAGCAGCGATAACTCTCTTGATATCAGCATAATGATCATCTGGAGACATATGATTCTTTTGACCGCATACTGTGTATTCGATACTGTGGTTAGTAACATCATCAATGATGTAAAGGTCACAACCACGTACAGTATCTTTTAAAGCGCATTTTGCTTCGCCTGTACCAAATCTAGGAACGCTTACGTTTAGAAGATAAGAATCCTTAACATATCCTTTGAAGGTAATAGGTGATTCTTTAGCTTCAAGTCTTTCGCTTCTCCATCCGGAAATATAAGCATCAACTTTATCTCCGAGAGCTTTACTTCCAGGTAAAGCAACAATTGCAAGCGGACCTACAGGGATAGATTCGATAAATTTTTTGTTAGACATTTTTAGATTTCCTCCGTGTGTTAATTGTTAAATTTACTTTTTATTCTTATATCATCGCCAAAAATCTTCATAACAGTATAATTGCCAACTGCACGTGAAAAAATACGCTCAGTATAGTTTTGCTTCAATTCATCTACTGAAAGATTTGAAGAAATAATAGTAGATTTTTGACGTATAAGGCGTTCATTAAGGCAATTGAAAAGTGATGAGGCAGTAAATGAATTAGCCATTTCCGTGCCAAGGTCATCAATAATCAATAAATCACAGCTTAGAAGTTCTCTCATACTAATATGTTTATTTCCCGTAGATTTGTGGCTGTTAAATGATAAATCAGCCAACAGGTCAAATAATTGAACTGCAGATAAATAAATAACAGAGTAAGCCTGTTCTATAAGTTCTTTAGCAATGCAGTTAACTAGAAAAGTCTTGCCAACACCTGCATTCCCATAAATCAAAAGACTTTCATGACTGTCTTTAAAATTCTTAATAAAATACCTGCAATGGTCAACAACATCCTCAATATTTTCAAGAGGAGTTTTTCCCGTAATAGAATCTACTTCGCCACTATTGTAATAGTCAAAGTTAAAATTGTCAAAGTTTTCTCGCATAAGAATCTCTTTTAAGTTAGATTGTGAGTATAATTCCTCAACAACAGCCTTAGTAAAGCAGTGGCATGGTTCACCATTTATAAAACCTGTATCTTTACAGTCAGGGCATGTAAATATCTCATCCAGATAATCACATGGAAAACCGGCGGCAAGTAAAGCAGCCTTCTTATCATCTTTTAATAAGACTAATTCCCTTTTTAGTGAATCAACTGCTGAAGAATCCCCGGCTAAAGCTTTCCTTCCGGCTGAAATGGCCAAAGAACTAATCTGGTGGCTTATTTCTTCAACTTCAGGGGCTTTTTCATAAACCTTGGCAATTCTCTCTTCTAATTCAATTTTATTGTTTAAACGGCGCATATTATACATATTGCTAATAACGTCGTATTGTTCTCTTTTTAAACCCATAATTTAAAACCTATTTTCTATTTGTAGATGAAAGTAACATTTTTTCTAACTCAATAGAATCGTATGTACGCTCGTCCATGTTTTTAAACTTCTTAAGACTTGCTGAGCATGATTTGTTAGAAGCCTTAGAAGCCTGAAGAGATGAAAACTTCTCAGAAACTTCTTTAGCATGTTCTTCATCTAACTGTTCAACTTGTGATAACTCTGTAATACCGTTATTATACCATCCTTTAAGGATTGTGTCAGCATAAGGAAAACTTGCTGTATGGGTATGTTCCATTGTACGGTTGCAAGCTTCAACAATAATATCTTCTGAAAAATTATAAGTTTCTGTCCATTTAGAAATGTAATTAACATCCTTCTTTGCTGCGTTCTGGTCAGTTAATCCAAATATTTTAAAGACACTCTTATAAATTGATTTCCTGATTTTTGTATCAAATTTAATATCATCAATAGTTGTAATTCCACGTTTATAATAGTTGACAGCTGACTTTTCGATAGAGCCTAAAGTATTATTTCCTGATGAAATGCACATCTCCATAAGATATTCTATAAAATCAGAAGATAAATTTAAACCATCAATCATATATAAAATAGAATTAACATCATTACTGTTTAATGTCTTACCAAGATAAGTTTGGGCAAGAAATGTTAACTGCTGAACCCTTGGATCCTTGCTGAATGCGGAAATTTCTTTAGAAGTATATTTGTGCTTGGCAGGAATTGCATTTGCAGGTGCAATACTTTCGATTAATGCAGGCTCAGAATTAACGTCTTCATAATTGCCATAAAAAGTATCGCCAACAGCTCTTGCTGAAACCTGGCTTCCTGAAGAGTTTAATATTGATTTAACATAAAATTTATTAGTTGTATATGCTTCCATGCGAATTCCGTTAACATGCATGTCCTCATCTCTTGAAAGAGAAATAAGACCGAGGCGTTCCCAGTAAGATAACCCACGTTCAACATCACTTTCAGTAAAACATAAAAGATCAGCCAAAGCATCTGTTGTTATTTCAGTAGAATGTCCGGAAACTAATCTTAAAAGATATAAATATATTTTAACAAATTCGCCATTGGCATTTGGCATATATTCATCAATAAAAAGATTAGATACTGATGTTAAATCTGTAAAATTCCCTCTATCTATAACTAACTTACCCATGATAAAAACCTCTCAAATTCTCAAAATGTTATGTAAACCAATTTCTTGAGAAAGCAAAAAAATAATAAAGGTCAAAATCCTTTTTCTCTCTCAAGCAAGACAAAGTATAGCACAATAAATTTTATTTGAAAAGGGTTGAAAAACACTGAAACGCCCATTTTTAAAGGGGTTCAGGCAAATGTTAATAATGTTAATAATGTGAATAACTTTCGAAAATAATTTGTCGAAAATTGTAAAAAGGCTTTAAATAGGGCATTTATCAGGTTTAAAAATACAAAATGTTATGTAAACTAAAAATCCGTAAAAATGTTGATAACTTTTTACCACATTTTTACGGATAGTGTTAATAACTTTATTTACCTAGCAGCTTTTCGCCGATTTTATAGACATCTCCGGCACCCATAGTTATTAATAAGTCATTATCATTACAATTTTCTAATAAAAAATTTTCAATTTCATCGAAAGTTGGAAAATAATGTACTTCAGTACCTAATTTTTCTATTTCATCAGCCAAATTTTTAGAACTAATTCCTAAAGTGTTCTTTTCTCTTGCTGCATAAATATCTGCAAGAACAACAGCGTCAGCCTCTGATAATGCTTTTGCAAACTCAGGAAGTAGAGCCTTAGTTCTTGTATATGTATGAGGCTGGAATACAACCCATAACTTTTTATGAGGATAATGTTCAGCAGTCTTAAGCGTTGCAGTAATTTCATCAGGATGATGAGCATAATCATCAATAATAGTTATATCACCAAGTTTGCCCTTGAATTGGAAACGTCTGTCAGTTCCGCCATAAGCTTCAAGACCATTAAGAATATCTTCTTTATCAATATTTAAAAAGTGAGCAGTTGCAATTGCTGCAAGAGAGTTATAAATGTTGTGCATACCTGTTACCTTTAAAGTAACTCTGTGCTTAAATTCTCCTTCAACATACAAATCATAGCTTCCATGAGCAAATTCATCAAATGTAATATTTTTTGCAGTGTACATACTGCCTGATTCTTCAGAACCTACAGTAATAACTTTGCAGTCTAAGTCTTTTGTAAAATATTCGAGATTGTCGATGTCTCCGTTGATAATTAAAGCTCCGTTAGCAGGAAGCAATTCTGCGTATCTTCTAAAACTATGACGAATATCATCTAAATCTTTAAAGAAGTCAAGATGATCTGCGGCAACATTTAAAATAATGCCTACAGTTGGTGCAAATGATAAGAAGCTATTTGTGTATTCGCAGGCTTCAGTAATCATTGTTCCTGAGTGACCAACTCTGGTGTTACCTTTGATTGCAGGCATAATTCCACCGACTAAAATAGTAGGGTCAGTATTTGCCTGAAGTAAAATCTGTGAAATCATTGAAGTTGTAGTGGTTTTTCCGTGAGTTCCTGAAACACCAATTGCAACATCGTAATTTTTCATCATTTGTCCTAAAAACTCTGCACGTGTTAATGTTGGAATCCCATATTCTCTTGCAGCTACTAATTCAGGATTATCATTTTTTACCGCAGCTGTATAAATAAGTACATCAGTGTCAGGTGAAACATTTTCGTTACGCTGACCGTAGAAAATTTTTGCACCTAATGATTCAAGATGTGCTGTAATCTGTGAATTTTGATTGTCAGAACCTGTAACAGTGAAATGTCTTGATAACATAATTTCTGCTAAAGCACTCATGCTGATTCCACCAATTCCCGTAAAATGTAATTTACATGGTTCGTTAAAATTTAAAATATACATTTGTGATACCTCTTTTAATAAGTAATAAATTTTGGTTACTTTATATTAAGTAGTAACAAAATAAAAGTTTTCAATATTATAAGAAAGTAATTATTTTTTACTGAAAAAACGCCATATTTACTGAAAAATAAAGGCTAAACTCTCCTATTTGCTTTATAAGTATACTCTTAAAAAAAAGAAAATAAAAGGAAAAATTTAAGATTATGACATTAAAAGAATTGTTAAAAAAAAGACAAATTAGAAATTAACTGCAATAATATGACGAAAATTGTTGAAAATGTACAAAAAACTAAATAAAAACGTTTCGTATATAGAAAAATGTAATAAAAAAATCAAAGAAAATCCTTTAAATATGGGCGATTAAATGGTATAATTTAACTACTTTATAAAATTAGCAGCGAGGTGAACGACATGATTAAAAAAGAGATGATTGCCATGTTACTCGCAGGCGGACAAGGAAGCAGACTTGGAGTTTTAACATCCAAGGTAGCTAAGCCTGCGGTTGCGTTTGGAGGCAAGTACAAGATTATTGATTTTCCACTTAGTAACTGTATTAATTCAGGTGTAGATACTGTAGGTGTATTAACACAGTATCAGCCATTAAGACTTAATGCCCACATTGGCATTGGAATTCCATGGGACCTAGATAGAAATATCGGAGGAGTAACAGTATTACCTCCATATGAAAGAAGTGAGCATACAGATTGGTATACAGGAACAGCTAATGCTATATATCAGAACATTGATTATATGCAGAGCTATAATCCTGAGTATGTAGTAATTTTATCAGGTGACCATATTTACAAGATGGACTATGAAGTTATGCTTGACTACCATAAGGCCAACAATGCAGATATTACAATTGCAGTTATGCCGGTTCCTATTGAGGAGGCAAGTAGATTTGGTGTTGTAATTGCAGATGAAAATCACAGAATTACAGAGTTTCAGGAGAAGCCACCTGTACCTAAGAGCAATTTAGCCTCAATGGGTATTTACATATTTAGTTGGGATGTACTTAAGGAAGCACTTTTAGCACTTAAGAATCAGCCTAATTGTGACTTTGGTAAGCATGTAATTCCATACTGTTTTGATAAGGAACAGAGAATTTTTGCTTATGAATATTCAAGCTATTGGAAAGATGTAGGAACATTACAGTCATATTGGGAAGCCAATATGGAATTAATAGATATTGTACCTGAATTTAATTTATATGAAGAATTTTGGAAAATATATACTAAGAGCAGTTCATTGCCACCACAGTATGTAGCCAAGGAGGCATCTGTAGAAAGATGTATCATAGGCAACGGATGTGAGATACATGGTAATGTATCTAACTCAGTAATCAGTGCCAATGTTGTAATTGAAGAAGGAGCAATAGTTAGGGATTCAATTATTATGGACAATACGGTTATTAAGAAAGGAACTGTAGTGGACAAGGCAATCATTGCAGAGAATGTCGTTATCGGTGAAAAATGTACAATCGGAACGGGTGAGTATGCAGATAGTAAACTTGATACAAGAGTTTATGCCAGTGATTTAGTAGTTATTGGTGAAAATTCAACCATACCATCCAATGTTACAGTTGGAAGAAATGTAGCTATATCAGGTAAGACTGTAATTAGCGATTACCCTGACGGAAAACTTGAATCAGGAGACTATATAATTAAGGCAGGTGAAATTTAATGAGAGCGATAGGAATTATTTTAGCAGGTGGAAACAGTAACAGATTAAAAGAACTCTCAGCAAAAAGAGCCGTAGGGGCAATGCCAATAGCAGGTAGTTACAGAGCTATTGATTTTGCTTTGAGTAATATGAGTAATTCTCATATTCAGAGAGTAGCTGTACTTACACAGTACAACGCATGGTCATTAAATGAGCACCTTAGTTCATCAAAATGGTGGGATTTTGGTAGAAAGCAGGGAGGCTTATATGTATTTACTCCGTCAATTACATCTGACAATGGTTTCTGGTATAGAGGAACAGCAGATGCAATTGCACAGAATATAGGATTCCTTAAGAAGAGCCATGAGCCATATGTAGTTATTGCATCATCTAATGCAGTTTACAAGTTAGACTACAATAAAGTATTAGAATATCATATTGAAAAGAATGCAGATATAACAATTGTTACAACAGATTTACCGGATGGTAAGGTATCTAATTATGGAGTAGTAACAACTAATGATGATGGACGTATTGTAAAATTTGAAGAAAAGCCAATTGAAAGTGATGGAACTTTAATTTCAACAGGGGTATATGTAATTAGAAGAAGATTACTCATCCAGTTGATTGAACAGTGTATGGAAGAGGACAGATATGATATCGTATCTGACATTATACAGAGAAATAAGAATAATCGTAAGATTTACTCTTATAAGACAACTGATTATTGGAGGAATATTTCTACAGTTGATGGATATTACAATACAAACATGGATTTCCTCAAACCGGAAGTTAGAAATTATTTCTTTAGAACATATCCGGATGTATATTCAAAGGTAGAAGATTTACCACCGGCAAAATATAATCCGGGAGCAGATGTTAGCAACAGCTTAATTTCAGGCGGATGCATAGTAAATGGAAAAGTAGATGATTCGGTTGTATTTAAACAGGCTTACATCGGAAATAACAGTACGATAAAGAATTGTATTATACTTAATGATGTTTATATTGGAGACAACGTACATCTTGAAAACTGTATCGTTGAAAGTCACGGAACAATTAAACCTAATACAGAAATAATTAATCATGAAAGTGAACCTAAAATTATAATAGAGCGTAACTTTAGATACGGGTTATAAAAGTATTTGACGCATTGATATGTGATGATTGATGCGTAAAAATAAAAGTAATGTTCTACAAAACAATGAGGAGGCAAAAATATGAATATTACAGATGTAAGAGTCAGAAAGATGACAAAAGAAAGCAAGATGAAAGCGGTTGTTTCAATTACAATTGATGATGAATTTGTTATTCACGACATCAAAGTAGTAGAAGGTGAAAAAGGATTGTTTATTGCAATGCCTAGTCGTAAGGCAGCAGATGGAGAATATAGAGATATTGCTCATCCAATCAATTCACAGACTCGTAATTCAATTCAGGAAATTGTTTTAGCAGCTTATGAAAAAGCATTGTTAGAACCAGATCCAGAATAGACATAATGTAAATTGGAATAAAAATAGTTATTATCTTAAAATGGCATGCCCGATTGTGGTTATGCCATTTTTAATTATACACAATTTTAGAAATTTGGCGAATGTATAATCGCTGAGAAGAAGCAAAGTAGCATCGAAGTGCTATGCACAATAGTCATATGTATAAAAAATTGTGTGCAGTTTAAATTAATTTATTGCCAAAAAGTCTTTAAATAAAGAGCAATAAAGGGTAAACTATAATAATAATAAAATGTTAAAGATAAAGAGATAGTAATAAATGAGAAGGTTTTTAGAAAAAATTTATAAAAATAAAGGAGAAAATACATGTACGCAATAGTAGGACTTGGAAATCCGGACAAAAAATATGACAAGACAAGACATAATATAGGATTTGATGTAATAGATGAATTAGCATCTCAGATGGGAGTTCAGGTAAATACAAGAAGACATAAGGCACTTTGTGGAATAGGAATGATAGGAAATGAAAAGGTCATACTTGTAAAGCCACAGACATATATGAATAATAGTGGGGAATCTGTAAGAGAAGTAATGGATTTTTATAAATTAGACCCACAACAGGAAATAATAATAATAGCAGATGACATCAGTCTAGATGTAGGGAAGATAAGAATAAGAGCTAAAGGAAGTGCCGGTGGTCACAATGGACTAAAAAGTATAATAGCCCATACCGGTACACAAAACTTTAAGAGAATAAAAGTTGGAGTAGGTGAAAATCAGGGAGATTTGGTTAATCACGTGTTAGGAAAATTCGGTAGCAAGGAAAGAAAAATCGTAGATGAAGCGGTACGAAACGCTGCATCAGCTGCTGAAGTAATGATTCTAGAAAATATTGAGACTGCAATGAACAAATATAACTAAATTAAAATAATGTTGAGGTTAAAAACTCACAACTTTGATGCCTACGGATTGTTTCATGCTACGCCGCCACAATTCTGGCATCATTAAAACAATAAGGAAGGACACAATGAATACATTTTTTTATCCACTACAAAAATTAAATGGATTTGAACGCGCTAAGGAATGCCTTGATACAGGAAAAACATGTCAGGTAACAGGGTGTGCGGATTCTCAGCTTGCACATTTTATAACAGGATTAAGCGATGGCTACAAAAATAAAGTCATCGTTACTTTTAGTGGAACAAAAGCAAAGGAACTTTATGAAGATTTAAAAGCATTTGATAAAAATGTTGTATTGTATCCTGCGAAGGATTTCATATTCTTTTCAGCAGACGTACATGGAAACGTAATCCTGCAGCAAAGACTGGAATGCATAAAGAAACTTGTAGAAGATAAACCATGTACAATTGTGACTACAGCAGATGGACTTATGGATAAAATAATGCCATTAGACAGAATTAAAGAAAATGTTCTGGGAATTTCTGAAGGCAGCATTATTGAAATGGATGCAATAAGACATAAGCTTGTTCAAATGGGATACGAGGGAGCAGAACAGGTAGAGTCACCGGGACAGTTTGCTATAAGAGGAAGTATTATAGACATTTATACATTGACAGACGAAGTGCCATATAGAATTGACATGTGGGATGATGAAGTTGATATTATAAAAAGCTTTGAGGTAGAAACACAAAGATCAATAGAAAATCTTGAAAAAATAACAATATATCCGGCAACTGACTATGTATTAACAAAAGAAGAAATAAGAGCCGGAATTGATAAAATAAAAAAAGACTTAAAGAAAAATTCTGAAGCACTTAGAAAACAATTTAAAACAGAAGAAGCGCATAGACTTGAAGTTATAATAAAAGAATTTATAGATAATGAAGAAATAAATGAAAATGGAATGTCATTTGATAGTTATGTAAACTATTTCTATGATGGAATGGTAAGCTTTATTGACTATTTAAAAGATGCGGCGTTCTTTATAGACGAGCCAAAAAGAGTTGATGAGCAGATGAAAGCTGTTGAGACGGAATTTAGAGACAGCATGAGCAATCGTTTAGAAAAAGGTTACGTTTTGCCGGGACAGACTGACATTGTGTGGAGTAGAAAAACAATTGAAAGTAAGCTAGACTCAGTAAAGAAAGTGCTATTTACTTCATTGGATCAGACTGTAAAGAATTTTACAGTAGATGAAATTGCATCTGTAGAAGCAAAAACAATAAGCCCTTATAATAACAAATTTGAAATGCTAGTTGAGGATTTAAAAAAATATAAAAAACAAAAATATCAAGTAATAATGGTTTGTGCAAGCCTGACGAGGGCAAAAAGACTAGCAGAAGATTTACGCGGATTTGGCATAAGTGCATTTTACGAAGAGGATAAAGAAAGAGAAGCACTTAGTGGAGAAGTAATGATAGTGACAGGACACCTGCGCGGAGGCTTTGCTTATCCTATGATAAAATTTGTAGTAATAAGTGATACTGATATTTTTGGTGAGAAAAAGAAAAAAAGAAGAAAGAAACATAATTATTCAGGTACACATATTTCAGATTTTTCAGATTTAAATATAGGAGATTATGTTGTACATGAAAATCACGGACTTGGAATCTACAAAGGAATTGAAAAAATTGAAGTAGACCGCACCGTGAAGGATTATATAAAAATAGAATATGAAGGCGGTAGCAATCTCTATATTCTTGCAACTCAGCTCGACATGATTCAAAAATATGCTGACAGTGAAGCAAAACCACCTAAGCTTAATAAATTAGGTGGAACTGAATGGAAAAAAACAAAAACAAGAGTTAAAAAGGCAGTGGCAGATATTGCCGACGAGTTAATTGAATTGTATGCGACAAGACAGGACAGCACAGGATTTGTATTTAGTCCGGACACAGAATGGCAAAAAGAATTTGAAGAGATGTTCCCGTTTGAAGAAACAGATGACCAGTTAGAAGTAATTTCTCAGGTTAAAGCGGATATGGAAAGCACAAAGACTATGGACAGACTTGTATGTGGAGACGTAGGATTTGGAAAAACAGAAGTTGCCATACGTGCGGCATTCAAGGCAGTACAGGATAATAAACAGGTAGTATACCTTGTGCCGACAACCGTTTTAGCGCAACAACATTACAAGACATTTACACAAAGATTCAAAGATTTTCCTGTAAGAGTGGAAATGCTTTCGAGATTTAGAACAAAAGCAAATCAGGAGCAGACAATAAGAGATTTGAAAAAAGGTTATGTAGATATCGTAATCGGAACCCACAGAGTTCTTTCAAAAGACGTGAAATTTAAAGACTTAGGTTTGCTTATAATAGATGAAGAACAACGATTTGGTGTAAAACATAAAGAAAAAATTAAAGAACTAAAAAATAATATAGATGTATTAACGATGACTGCAACGCCAATTCCAAGAACATTGCATATGAGTCTTATCGGAATAAGAGATATGTCTATTATGGAAGAACCACCACAGGATAGAATGCCGATACAGACATATGTAATGGAATATAATGATGAAATCGTAAGAGAAGCTATAAACAGAGAACTATTACGAAATGGTCAGGTTTATTATGTATACAATATTGTACAAAACATAGCAGAACGTGCTGCCGAAATACAAAGACTTGTGCCTGATGCAAATGTAGCATTTGCACATGGTCAAATGAGTGAGCGACAGTTAGAAACAATTATGTATGATTTTGTAAATGGAGATATAGACGTATTAGTTTCTACTACTATAATAGAAACAGGGATTGATGTTTCAAATGCAAATACAATCATAATTCATAATGCAGAAAAAATGGGATTATCTCAGTTGTACCAGCTTAGAGGACGAGTAGGTCGTTCAAATAGGACTGCATATGCGTTTATGATGTACACAAGAAATAAATTGCTATCAGAGGTAGCAGAAAAGAGACTTGGTGCAATAAAGAATTTCACGGAATTAGGTTCCGGCGTAAAAATTGCCATGAGAGATTTGGAAATACGAGGAACCGGGAATTTACTTGGAGCGCAGCAACATGGACACATGGAGGCGGTAGGTTATGATCTGTACTGTAAAATGCTAAATGAAGCAATTCTTGTAAGAAAAGGAAAAACTCCGACACTTGAATTTGAAACAAAAATTGATGTACTTATAGATGCATTCGTTCCTGCAGGGTATATTAAAAGCGAGAGCCAGAAGATGGATGTGTATAAACGAATTGCAGGCATAGAAACGCAGGAAGAATACGAAGATATGCAGGATGAGTTAATAGACAGATTTGGAGAAATGCCTAGACAGGTAGAAAATCTGTTGAAAATTGTACTCATAAAAGCAACAGCACATGAAGCTTATATAACTGAAATAACAGGAAATAAGACAAAACTTAAATTTACAATGCATCCTACGGCTCCGATTGAAACAGAAAAAATACCGGAAATACTAAGCAAATACAACAGAAGATTAAAATTAATTCCGGACAAAACACCTTACTTCGAATATATTCCGATGAAACCGGCAAAAGACGCTGATGAATTGATGGAAAATATGCGAAAAGTAATTGAAGATATCCGAAGCTTAAAAAGAAGTTAATCAGAAGAATTGCTAATGATGGAAAAAATATAACATAACAATAAAATGGTTATGGCTGAGCAAATCTCAAAAATAACAACACAGCAGCATAAACAGGAGTAGAATCGATGAAAAATAAAAAAATGATGGCTACACTTACATGTTTTGTAGTGGCAATGGCTATAGAGGGATGCACAAGTAGCAAATCCCCTGATACCAATAAGCAGAAGGAAGCTACTACGGAATCAGTAACAGTAGAATCAAATTTAGAAAATTCATTAACACAAAATAATAATGAACAAAATAAAGAAGATGAAAATCAAACTTCAGAAAGCTTAGTTCGGAAAAATGAAAATCAAACTACAGAAGGTTTAATTCAGAAAAATGAAAGCCAAACTTCAGACAACATAAAACAGGAACAAAATAATCAACCATCTAGTGAAAGCCAGACAGTTGCATCAAAAGAATCGATAGGAATAAAAATAGAAGACATTGATTCTAAAGCAGACATAGCGGACATATATATGGATGAAGTTCGATATTATGCCTACAAAACACAGGCAACATACGAAGTTTATTATATGTCAAAAAATAAAGAACTTAAGTGGAATAAAAAACTAAAAATAGGTGTAACACTAGAAGAAGGGGTAAAAAGCCAGATACTTAGCAATATTTGCGAAAGACAGGCATTATACGAGGAAGCTTCAAAATATGACGTGTCTTTGAGTGCAGAAGAAGAAAGCGAGGCAAATGAAGAAGCTGACTACTATTTAGAAAATTCCAGCGAAAAAATGTTATCAAAAGTTAATATTAGTAAAGAAAGACTAGTTGAAATTTACAAAAAAGAAAAAATTGCAAAAAAAGTTGAAGATATATTAAACGCAAAAGAAAAAAATAGCGCAGATGAAATGTATCAACAATGGAAAAGCAAAGTTACAATTGTAATGGAAGAACCTTGGGGCAAAATAAACTTTTCAGAAAAAATAATGGAAGAGTAAAGAAAGGAGAAACTGATATGGGATTTTTAACAGGAAAGACAGCCATTATAACAGGTGGAGGAAGAGCAGTATTGCAGGATGGAAGCTGTGGTTCAATAGGCTATGGAATAGCAACGGCTTATGCAAAAGAAGGTGCCAATTTGGTACTTACAGGACGTAACGTTAAAAAACTTACAGACGCAAAAGAAGAATTGGAAAGCAAATACGGAATAAAAGTATTGCCAATTCAGGCTGACATAAATGCCGGAGCAGACAATGAAACTGTTGTTGCAAATGTAGTAAAGCAAACAATAGATGAGTTTGGAAGAATTGATGTGTTAATAAATAATGCACAGGCATCAGCTTCAGGAGTAACAATAGCAGATCATACAACACAACAATTTGATCTCGCAATGTATTCAGGGGTTTATGCGGCTTTCTACTATATGAAAGAATGCTATCCGTATTTAAAAGAAACAAAAGGTTCTGTAATTAATTTTGCATCAGGTGCAGGACTATTTGGAAACTATGGACAGTGTGCTTATGCTGCAGCAAAAGAAGGAATCAGAGGGCTTACAAGAGTTGCTGCAACCGAATGGGCAGCAGACGGCATAAATGCAAATGTGGTATGCCCACTTGCATGGACAGCTCAGCTTGAAAATTTTGAAAAAGCTTATCCGGATGCATTTAAAGCAAATGTAAAAACACCACCAATGGGACATTTTGGAGACGTGGAGAAAGAAATAGGTCGCGTATGTGTACAGCTTGCTTCTCCAGACTTTAAATATATGAGTGGTGAAACGCTTACACTCGAAGGAGCCTTAGGCCAAAGACCATAGATAATAAATAAAAAAATTAAAAATAATTACGGATTATTCTAACTAAATTGGGATAATCCGTAATTTAGTTTACATAACATTAAAAAGAAGGAAATAGCTTAAAAAATTTTACGGTAAAAAATAGAAAAAAGAAAATAATCCGTAAATAGTAAAATGATATTTTAGAATAAATAAAAAACAAATCAAATCTAACATAAAGTATTAATGGGTACCAGACAGATTGATTTTAGAATATAAATTAAAACAAGTTAAATACAACACAGATAAAGTCATACTGATATTATATTTGAATAATAAGTAAAACCAATTCTATTAATGTATGATGACAAAGATCGCTAGAAGTAATAATTGCAGTTAGATTTAATTGACAAATACATAAAAATAAAAAAATTAAAAAAGCATGTTGACAACAGTCGAAATACGTAGTATTATACACAAGCTGACTGTTGAGACAGCAGTTCAGACAGAAAAATTTAATTGATTCTAAGTTTTGAATAACGAAGAAAAATATAAAAAAGTTGTTGACAAAGCAGAACAATCGTGATAATATGAACGAGTTGCTGCTGAAACAGCAACAAGCAAAACAAGAACATTGATAA
>NZ_FR878166.1:0-24265 GCF_000434315.1 Eubacterium sp. CAG:156
TTAATATTACACGAAGAAGAAAATCTTATTAAATAGGTTCTATACTTTACTTGGGGGTAAGGTATAGTTCCTTTTTTATCTTTTGTGATATTTCTACAAAAAAGTAGGCATAGATAAAATAATCTCTTATAATAGAATCACCACAAAACCACAAAGGAGATTATTACTATGCCTAACAATGATTATATTTCAAATATACTGGAAATAAAAGACCTTTTTATCACAAATATCGATTATACATCAAAAGAAAACCATATTTACTTCATGTTAAAGCGTAAAGACTGTGTCTGTCCTCACTGTAAAGCCATAACCAACAAAGTTCATGACTACAGGACTTCCATTATTAAAGACAGCCCCATTATGGGAAAAAGTACTTTCCTTCATTATAGAAAACGGCGATACCACTGTGATTCATGTGACAGACATTTTACGGAACCTTTTTCGCTTCTTCCTAAGAACTGTCGCCTTACCACCCGTTTATGTTTTGAAGCAATACACTTGCTAAAGAGTTCTCTTAATGTTTCAAATGTCGCCTCTCAGCTGGGGATATCCGTTTCCTCTATTTTCAGGCGGCTCAAAGACATCAAACATCAGAAACCGAAAACGCTTCCTTTAGTACTTTCAATCGACGAGTTTAAGGGTAATTCGGGTGGAAATAAATATCATTCCATTCTGACAGCACCAAAAGAGCATAAAGTTTTTGACATTCTTCCTTCCAGAACCCAATACAGGCTTGAAGAATACTTAAGAGACTTTCCCAACCGTAAGGATGTTCGTTACTTTGTTATGGATATGTACAAGGTTTATAAGGATATTGCACAGAGGTTGTTGCCTAACGCAACCATTGTTATTGATAAATTTCATGTGGTTAAACAGGTAACCGGTGCTACCGAAAGAGTACGAATTAGAATTCAAAAACAGATGCATCCTTCAAAGAGAAAATATTTCAAACGAAGCCGTAAATTAATTCTCGCCCATAAGGATAAGTTAAATGAAGAAAATCTTGAGGCTCTTGAAGTAATGTTACAACAATCAAACGATCTAGCTCAGGCTTATTATTTAAAAGAACTTTTTTATGACTTTATGAACTCTAAAAGCAGTACTGAAGCCAAACTCAAACTTCGTAAATTTATTAATACTGCCTCTGTCAGTGAACTGGATGAATTCAATTCAGTACTTATTACACTTGCCAATTGGGCGAAATACATACTCAACAGTTTTGATTGCCCATATACAAACGGATATACAGAAGGAATGAATAATAAGATTAAAGTAATTAAGCGAAATGCTTATGGATATAGGAATTTTGAAAATTTCAGAAACAGAATAATGTTATCATGTGATACTATATAAAAATCGTGTGTGATTACAAATCACACACGATATATATAAGGGATTACCCCCATGCTTGACAAAGAGCCATTAAAAAGAAGAACACCCTCTCGCCCATGTAAACATGGCTCGTGGATGTTCTTCTTTTTATTTGCACGGCTTTAGCCTGACTATTTCATCTGTTTTGCAACTTCAGCTGCGAAATCTTCTTCTTTCTTTTCGATACCTTCGCCTGTTTCAAATCTGATGAAGCTCTTAAGTGCAACTGGAGCACCAACTTCTTTTGAAACTTCTGCTAAGTATGCTTTTACTGTCTGCTTTCCGTCTGCAGCCATAACGTATGTCTGATCAAGAAGACATACTTCTTTTAACTGCTTAGAAATACGTCCTTCAACTAAACCGTTGAAGATCTTGTTAGCACAGATTTCTTCCTTCTTGCTCATTGAAATAGCTGCTAATGAAGCAATAGCTTCTTTTGAAAGGAAGTTGAATAAGTACTTGTCGTTCTGTTTTTCTTCTAAGATTGCTTTGTCTTCAGCGCTTAATGCATCTGTGCTTAATGCTTCAGCAAAGATATCTTTCTGAATTGGCTTTGGAAGTGATGCTACATCATTTAAAGCACTATCAATTGTGATTTCTCTCATCTTAGCAAGTTCATCATCTGAGATGTCTTCTCTGCTAATATACTGTGGACTCATAGCTGCGATCTGCATAGCGATAGTCTTCATTGATGCTTCAACAGTTTCGTTAGCCTGTGCATCAGCTTCTACTAATACACCAATCTTTCCACCAGCGTGGATGTATGATACAACAACACCGTCAGATACGATTTTCTTAAATCTTCTGATGTTCATGTTTTCACCAATAACAGCAATCTGTGATGTTAATTCGTCTTTTACAGTCTTTGATGTGTCAAGAGCCCATGGTTCAGCGTATAAAGCTTCAACGTCAGCTGCATCTGAGTTAACGATCTGCTTAACTACGTTAGCTACGAATGTCTGGAACTTTTCGTTTTTAGCTACGAAGTCAGTTTCTGAGTTTACTTCTACGATTGTTGCTTTTCCATCTTCTACTAATGTTGCAACAACACCTTCAGCTGCGATTCTACCTGATTTCTTTACTGCAGTAGCTTCGCCTTTCTTTCTTAATACTTCTATAGCTGCTTCCTGATTACCATCAGTTTCTACTAAAGCTTTCTTACAAGCCATAATTCCAGCGCCTGTTAATTCTCTTAACTCTTTTACCATTGCTGCTGTAATATCCATTACTATATCCTCCTATTTAGAAAAAATTTAATTATTCTGCTTCTGTTTCAGCTACTTCTTCAGCAGCTTCAGCTACCATTTCTTCACCCTGGTTAGCTTCGATAACAGCATCTGCCATCTTAGCAACGATGAGTTTAACAGCTCTGATAGCATCGTCATTACCTGGAATAACGTAATCTAATTCTTCAGGATCGCAGTTTGTATCAGCGATACCGATTAATTTGATTCCAAGTGCATGAGCTTCCTGAATACAAATTCTTTCCTTCTTAGGATCTACTACGAAAATAGCGTCTGGGATTCTCTTCATATCCTTGATACCACCAAGGTTCTTTTCAAGCTTATCCCATTCTTTCTTAATTTCGATAACTTCTTTCTTAGGAAGAACATCAAATGTTCCATCTTCTGCCATCTGTTCGATGTCTTTTAATCTCTTAATTCTTGACTGAATTGTCTTGAAGTTAGTAAGCATTCCGCCTAACCATCTTTCATTTACATAGTACATTCCGCAACGTTCAGCTTCTGTCTTAACAGCTTCCTGAGCCTGTTTCTTTGTACCAACGAAAAGAATTGTACCACCATCAGCTGCGATATCAGCCATAGCCTTGTAAGCTTCATCAACTTTACCTACTGACTTCTGTAAATCGATAATGTAGATACCATTTCTTTCTGTGTAAATGTATGGAGCCATCTTAGGGTTCCATCTTCTTGTCTGATGTCCGAAATGAACACCTGCTTCTAATAACTGTTTCATTGAAATAACGCTCATTTTTTTACCTCCATTTGGTTTTAATCTTCCGTCTGAATCCAATTCATCGGACAACCCCGAGCATGGGCACCGGTCCGATTTCATCAAACGTGTTTACTCTAACTTAGACATCTTATCATAAGTCATTTTATAATTCAAGCACTTTTTATTTACAAAAAAATGCCTTACTCACTATGTTTTCTCCACCATACTCATTTTTATATCTGTCTATTATTTCAGGTTCTCCCCAAAAATGCATAGGATAAATTTCATTTGCTCCAACATTTTTTATAAGATAGTCCATTCCCATATAATAGGCTTCTTCCTGTCTTGGATCAAGCGGTACGAAAGCAATATCTATCTTTCTTCCCTTCATGCTATCAATCTCTCTTTTAAAATTAACTTCCATGTTTCGGTTCCAGGACTTTGGTTCTCCTTCCCAGTGCCACCAGTTCAAATCACCTGCATGATATATTGTACCATCTTTTTCACTTACTATAAAAGCTACCCCTTCATCTGTTGATTTCAATGTTTCAACAACTATATCATCTATCTTGTATTTTTCATGAGCCTGAACTCTTATTATATTAAGTTGCTCAGTCATTTTTGATAATATAGCATTTTTCTTTATTTTCTTAACAACATCGTAAGATAAAACATATGTTACATTATTATGCTTAGTCGCTATATCAAATATTATTTTACTAAAATGATCATCATGAACATGGCTTACCATTACGTAAATTTTCTTGTCCGATTTTATCGCTTTATCAATGTTTCCACTAATATAGTCAAACAAATATATATTATTTTTGCTTTCAACCATAAAACCACTATGTTTTAAATACGTAACCTTCATTCATTTACCTCTATTTTGCTGGAACAATTTCTAACCAATATCCATCAGGATCTTCAATAAAATAAATTCCCATTTCTTTATTTTCAAAACAAATGCATTCCATTTCTTCATGAAGTTTATGAGCTGCTTCCATATCATCTGTTTCAAATGCAAGATGGAATTCACAATCTCCAAGATTATAATTTCCTTTCCACTCTTTTAACCATGTTAATTCCAATTCAAAATCTGCTTCTTCGTTTGACATATAGACAATTATATATGAGCCGTCTTTTGCTTCTTTTCTGCGTGATTCTTTTAATCCTAAAGCTTTTGAATAAAATTCCATTGATTTATCTAAGTCAACTACATTGTAGTTTTCATGAACCATTTTAAATTTCATCTATTTTACTTCCTCTTTTTTCTTCAAATCTGTAACATATCCACATGTCGCGTCTGCGCATACCAACTTGTTTCCTTTTTCAAGCATATATCCACCGCACTCAGGACATTTTTCTGTAGAAGGTTTCTGCCATGACATAAAATCACATTCAGGATTGTCGATACATCCATAGTATCTTCTTCCCTTCTGTGTTTTCTTAAGAATAATTTCCTTTCCACATTTAGGGCAAGGGATTCCTGTCTTTTCAAGATATGGTTTTGTATTTCTACACTCCGGAAATCCCGGACATGCAAGGAACTTACCGTGCGGTCCGTATTTGATAACCATTCTTCTTCCACATTCTTCGCATATTTCATCTGATTCTTCATCAGCAATTGTAATTTTTTCTAATTTCTTTTCAGCACTCTTTACAGCGGCATCTAAATCAGGATAGAAGTTTCTTATAACTGTCTTCCATTCTACTTTTCCTTCTTCCACCATATCTAAAAGTGATTCAACATTTGCAGTAAAGTTCAAATCTACAATTGCGCTAAATGCTGTCTTCATTACATTGTTAACCGCTTCTCCAAGTTCTGTTACATAAAGATTCTTCTTTTCCTTTGTAACATATCTTCTTGCAATAATTGTTGTAATTGTTGGAGCATAAGTACTTGGACGTCCAATTCCCTGTTCTTCTAGTGCCTTAACAAGTACAGCTTCTGTAAAATGAGCAGGTGGCTGTGTAAAATGTTGATTTTCATTAAATTCAACTAATGACAATTCTGATTCTTTTGTAAGTTTTGCAATTACATTATCCGTTGTTACTTTTTCGCTGTCACTATCTGTATAAACCTGCATAAATCCCTGGAAGTTAAGCTTTGAAGTTGAAGCATTAAAAATGTATTTGTCTGCTGCAACTTTTACTGATGTAGTCTCATATACGGCACTTGCCATTCTACTTGCTACAAATCTCTTCCATATTAACTGATACAATCTGAATAAGTCTCTGCTAAGCTGTTCTTTAACCTCAGCAGGTGTAATATTTACATCTGTAGGTCTTATTGCCTCATGAGCATCCTGTATCTTTTTATTAGATTTATCTGTATTAACTTCTTTTGTTATATTTTCAGCACCATATGTCTTGTCTATAAATTCTCTAACCTGAGTTTCTGCTGTATCTGAAATTCTTGTAGAATCAGTACGAAGGTAAGTAATCAAACCTATTGTTCCTCTTCCCTTAATATCCACACCTTCATACAACTGCTGTGCAAGTCTCATTGTTTTTTGAGTTGAAAAATTCAAAGTCTTTGAAGCTTCCTGCTGCAATGTACTTGTTATAAACGGAACCGGGCTCTTTCTTGAACGGCTTCCCTTCTTTACATCCTTTACTGTAAATTCAGCATTCTGCAATTCTTTTACAATACCATCAAGCTGTTCTTTTCCGGTAATTTCCATCTTTCCATTTCCATCTCCGTAAAACTCAACTGTTAATGGTTTCCTTTCTCCTTTTACATTTAAAGTTGCATTCATATCCCAATATTCCTTAGGAATAAATGAATTTATTTCTTCTTCTCTGTCGCATAACATACGAAGTGCAACAGACTGTACTCTACCTGCACTTAATCCTCTTTTTATCTTAGCCCATAACAGCGGACTAATCATATATCCTACCATTCTGTCTAAAACTCTTCTTGCCTGCTGTGCGTCAACACGATTCATATCAATATCTCTAGGCTGTTTTAAAGATGCCTTTACTGCCGGCTTTGTAATTTCATTAAATGTTATTCTTGCTGTTTTTTTCATGTCAAGTTTCAATGCTGTTGCCAAATGCCATGAAATTGCCTCTCCTTCACGGTCAGGGTCAGTTGCAAGATATACTTTATCTGCTTTTTTAACCTGTCTTCTTAATTCTGCAAGTTTTCCACCTTTACCTCTGATGGTTATATATTTTGGTTCATAATCGTGTTCGATATCTATTCCGAGCGTACTTTTAGGTAAGTCTCTAATATGACCATTTGAAGCTACTACTTCATAATTAGCTCCTAAAAATTTTTTAATTGTTTTAACTTTCGCCGGTGATTCCACTATAACTAAATACTTCGCCATAATTACCCCTTTATATTTTTATTTATGTCACACTACAACCCTTGCATAATAATTTTCCATTGGTTGTTCTACCATTCCATCTAGTTGTAACTGTAACAATATTTCTGATAAACGTTCATATTCAATGCCGGTTTTCTCTATCAATTCTGAGATGTTAATCGGCTGTAAACCTAACTCAATATACACCAAGGAAAAATCTTTTTCAAGTAAATTTTCTTGAGACGTTATTTTTGAAGCCCTATTTTTTTCTTCTATATGCAATTCTTCAAGTATATCTTTTGCCGATGTTAATACCCCTGCACCAACCTTTAAAAGCCTATTACAACCGCCACTTAAAGCGTCTCCAACTCTCCCCGGAAGTGCGTAAATATCTTTGCCCTGTTCTAATGCCCATTCCACAGTTATTAGCGAACCGCTTTTTTCTTTTGCCTCGATTACTGCTACTATATCCGCCAATCCACTTATTATTCTGTTTCTCTGCGGAAAATGCCAATTAAGAGGTTTGCTTCCCGGTGGATATTCTGAAATTATCCCACCATATTCTATAATATTTTCATAAAGTTCAATATTTTCTATCGGATACACAATATCAACTCCACATCCAACAATTGCAAAAGTTTTTTCTCCTCCTTCAATTGCTCCTAATTGACTGTATGTATCAATTCCTCTTGCCATTCCACTAATTATCTGCACTCCATTTTCACTCAGTTCTTTAGCTATACTTTTCGCCATATTTCTTCCATAATTACTGCACGCTCTTGCCCCAACCATTGCAACTGTTTTTTTATCATTATCAGGTAGACTCCCTTTGTAAAAAAGGAAATATGGCTTATGGTCAAATATCCTTAATTTATCTGGAAATTCGTCGTCTTTAATTGTGACAAATTTTATATTATTCTTCTCTAATTCATCATAAAATCTGTTTTTGTCAAATTCAGTCTTTGCCTTAAGAATTGTCTCAACATCTTTCTTTGTAATATCTGTCATATTTAGTAATTTTTTCTCACTTGAATGATACAATTCTTCTATTCCATTTACACCTTTTAACAGTCTGTTTAACTTCGTATATTGTATATCTTTTACAGTTGAAATCCATGCAAAATAATCTCTTTCTTCCATATATATAGTATCCCCCTTTTTACTTCATCCAAGCCGGAGTTCTAAATGTCAAAGCCTTTGATATATCGCCCTTTGAAACATTTTTTCTCTCGTCCAAATCTGCTATCGTTCTTGCTACTTTTAATACCTTTCCATACGCCCTCATGCTCAATTTAAATTTATTAAAAATCTGTTCCATAAGTTCTTCTTCAGGCTTATTTAATTTACAAAATTCTTTAATATTTCTGCCATCTAACTGTCCATTGTAAGACACTGTTTCATTCTTATATCTTTCCCTTTGAATTTGTGCTGCTGCAATAACCCTTTCTTTCATCTTTTCTGAAGTTTTTTCACTTTTTTTAATATCCTTATACTCTACTCTGTTTAAATACACACATAAATCAAATCTATCTAATATAGGTCCACTTATTTTTGACAAATACTTATTAACCTCCCTTTGTGTACAGCTACATCTGTTTCTATCAGGATAATATCCACACTTACACGGATTCATTGATGCTATAAGTATCACATCTGCAGGAAATTCATAGCTTCCACTATTTCTTGAAAGCACAATTTTTTTGTCCTCTAACGGTTGCCTTAATGCTTCAATAACATTTCTCGAAAATTCAGGAAATTCGTCTAAATATAATACTCCACCATGAGCAAGGGTAACCTGTCCTACTTTTGGTTTCATTCCGCCGCCCGTCATTCCCGTTACCGTTGTAGTATGATGCGGACTGCAAAATGGTCTTTTATCCACTAGTCTTCCATCTAATTTCCCTGCTATACTATGAATCTTTGATATTTGTATTCTCTCTTCAAATGTCATATCAGGAAGTATTGTAGGAATAGTCCTTGCTATTACAGTTTTTCCGGCGCCCGGTGGTCCAACCATAAGCATATTGTGTCTTCCTGCTGCTGCAATCATCGCTCCTATTTTTCCCTGCTCCTGTCCGCAAATGTCTGCAAAATCATAACTTTCCTCTATTTCTTCCTGAATCTTCTTTTCTTCAAAATTAGCTTTCTGCCTTAATATTTCCTCGCTCAACTCATCAGGATTCATATCTAACACATACACTAATTCTGCAAGATTTTTCACTCCTATTATCTCTATCCCTTCAATGGCTACACACTCTCCATAATTTTCTTCAGGAATGATGCATACTTTAATTTCCTTTGACACTGCCATTAAAACCATAGGTAATATTCCATTAACCTTTATCACATCTCCATTTAAACTTAATTCTCCCGCAATCATAAATTTACTGACATCCTGTTTTACTATATCAAGTGCTTTAAGAATCGACGCAGATATTGGCAAATCAAAATAAGTTCCTGATTTTCTTATATTCGCAGGAGCCAAATTTATCGTTATTCTTCTTGGCGGAATCATAAATCCCGAATTCTTTATTGCGGTTCTTACCCTCTCTCTTGACTCTTTTATTTCTGACGATAAAAGGCCTACCATATCAAATGATGGCAAGCCACTACATACATCTGTTTCAACACAAATCGGTAAAACTTCCGTTCCCGTAATTGCACAACAATTAACTTTACTAACCATATACCCTCCAAACATTCCGTTATTATTTAGGTTATAAGTTATCACATTTTATATGAATAGTCAATTGTCGATTTTATTTTTTCTAATGCTCTCTTTTCAATACGACTTACATAGCTCCTTGAAATGTTTAAATCCATACCAATTATTTTCTGCGTCTCGCTCTCCCTCCCGTTCATTCCATATCGTCGTTCTATTATTTCTCTTTCCCGTTTGGTCAGTTTATTTTCTACAATATCCCTAATCATTTCTACATTTTCCTGTCTTTCCATATTACTTATTACGTCCTCATTATCTGACTCAACAACATCTATAAGACATATTGTATTTCCTTCTTTATCTGTTCCTATTGGTTCATTTAGCGATACGTCCCTGCTTCTTTTTTTCTCATTTCTAAACATCATTAGCATTTCATTTTCAATGCATTTTGCCGCATAGGTTCCTAAACGGTTTCCCTTATTTATATCAAATGAATTTATTGCCTTTATAAGGCCTATTATTCCAATAGAAATTAAATCTTCATTATCTCTCTCACCCGAATATTTTTTTGCCACATGTGCAACAAGGCGTAAATTACTCTCTATTAATATATCCTTCGCCAGCTTATCTCCCTGTGCATATCTTTCCAGATATTTTTTCTCTTCCTTTGGTGTCAAAGGCTCTTTAAATGTCTTCAAAAAAAGGCACCTCGTCACATGCTTTATACATTTTATGCACAAATCACATAACGGGTGCCTGTCACTTCCTATTTATTTTACGCTGTTACAACATCTTTTTTTCTAAGAATATCTCCTAGTTCTAATTCAATTCCTAAATCAATAAATAACTTCTGTTGTGGATGTGGACAACTTTCCATTTCGTTTCCTTCTTCATCCTGAATTGAAATTACTTTAACTTCAATGTCTCTTCCGTCTTTTTTCATAACCTCAATTGTATCTCCAACGCAGAATTTATTTTTCTGTGTTATTGTGTATTTATGTTCCCCAACCTTTTCTCCGACAAGTCCAAGATAAACATAATTTCTTTCATACACATTTTTATCGTATATCTGTGTTGTTTCATCTGGTTTTCCAAAGAAAAATCCGGTTGTATACTGTCTGAATGTACACTGTGAAATCAACTCCCTGTACTTATCAAGGTTTGCATAATACTTGTCAGGGCTTTCTAAATAATCATCAATTGCCATTCTGTATGTTCTTGCAACCGTACCTACATAAAGGGCAGTTTTCATTCTTCCTTCTATTTTAAAACTATCGATTCCGGCATCTATAAGTTCAGGAATATGCTCTATCATGCACAAATCTTTCGAGTTAAAAATATATGTTCCACGTTCATTTTCATAAACAGGCATATACTGTCCTTCTCTTGATTCTTCCATAACGGCATATTTCCATCTGCATGGATGAGTGCATGCGCCTTTATTTGCATCACGCCCTGCCATAAAACTTGATAAAAGACATCTTCCTGAATAAGAAATACACATTGCGCCATGAACAAATGTTTCGATTTCCATGTCATCAGGAATATGTTCTCTTATTTCTTTTATTTCCTTCATTGATAATTCTCTTGCAGTTACAACTCTCTTAGCTCCAAGATTGTACCAGAAATTATATGTTCCATAATTTGTATTATTAGCCTGAGTGCTGATATGAATTTCAGTATCCGGAAGCATTTCTTTGGCAATTGTAAATATTGCAGGGTCAGCGATTATAAGTGCATCCATATTTACTGTTTTTAAATCTTCAAAATAAGCTCTTACAGGCTCTAAATCTGCATTGTGGGCAAGTATATTTGCAGTAACATATACTTTCACATTATGTTCATGTGCAAATTTTACACCTTCCCGCATTTCTTCTAATGAAAAGTTTTTCGCTTTTGCTCTAAGTCCAAATACTTCTCCACCAATATATACGGCATCTGCCCCATATTTTACTGCTGTTTTTAAAACTTCCAGACTGCTTGCCGGAATTAATAATTCTACATTTCTCATATTTATCTCTTCTTTACACTTATTGTTATTCCATCTCCAATTGGAACGATGGATGTTTCTAACTGTTCATTATTTTTTACTTCATACATATATTCCCGCATTCGTTTATGAATTGTTCTGTCTCTTCTTCTTACAACATATTTAGATTCTATCAAATCACCTTCCTGAAGAACATTGTCAGTAATCAGAACTCCTCCTGTTTTCATTAATCTTAAAACATGCGGAAGAAAATTAATATACTGAGCCTTTGCCGCATCCATAAATACAAAGTCAAAGCTATCATCTTTTAGTGTAGGCATAATTTCCAACGCATCTCCTTCTAAAAGAGTAATCACATTTTCTTTTCCTGCTTTTTTTATATTTTCTTTTGCGATAGGAATTCTTTTTTCATAATTTTCTATTGTAGTAATTTTTCCATCTTCATCTAAACATTCACTAATTAAAATGGCTGAGTACCCAACTGCAGTACCCAGCTCTAATATTCTTTTAGGTTTTTTTATTGCCAGAATAACTCTTAAGAAACTTTCCATTTCTTTTCTGATAATCGGCACATTGTCCTTATGAGCCTCTATTTCTATCTGCTCTAAAACCTGACTATTATTTTTTTCCAACGAATGCATATATGATACAATTCTTTCATTTACTATCATATCAACCTCTCTTATTCCGTTGTTGTCTCTTCTTCATCAGTTTTACCTTCACTTTTGATAACTTTTAATATTTCTTCGCCATTATCAGAAGTATTGAAAGTATATGTTCCCGGCTTTACAACCTTTACTTCATATATAAATGACTGAACCCATAATACTTTATCATCATTTATAATTCCGTATTCTTCTAATGTCTTTGCAAAATCTTTTATTGATGTGTTCTTAGTTACTTCAATTGTCATATCCATCCCAGGTGCAGGTGCTGCTCCCTTGTCTGTGAATAACTGTCTGCCAAATACAAAAGCTGCTGCTGCAAAATAGTAAATGACAACAAACATCACCAAATACTTTAATACTTTACTCATAACTCTTGCAAAGCCTTCTGATGTTTTTCGCCTAACCATAAGCTCCTCCCGGATTATTCAACTTCCATGATTATTGGAAGAATCATTGGATTTCTCTTCATCTTCTTCCATAAATATTCACCTAAACTATCTTTTACAACCATTTTAATTTTACCCCAGTCAACTGAGTTTTTACTTAAACAGTTGTCTAATGCTTCTGCCACAACTTCCTTTGCTTCGTCAATAAGATTTTCTGACTCTCTTACATATACGAAACCTCTTGTTACAATATCAGGTCCTGCAAGTAACTGATTTGTATATTTTTGCAAAGTAAGTACCACAATTATAATTCCGTTTTCAGCAAGATTCTGTCTGTCTCTAAGAACGATGTTACCTACATCACCTACTCCAAGACCATCAACTAATACGGAACCTGCAGGGACTTTTCCTGTAATCTTTGCATCATTTTCATCAATACTTAAAACATCCCCTGATTTCATAATAAATACATTTTCTTTAGGAATTCCTAATTTCTGAACTAACTGTCCATGAACCATTAAATGTCTGTATTCACCATGTACAGGTATTGCATATTTAGGTTTTAACAGAGAATATATTAATTTAATTTCTTCCTGACACGCATGCCCTGAAACATGTGTATCCTGGAAAATAACCTCTGCCCCCTTCATATATAATTCATTAATTACTTTACTTACGGCTTTTTCATTTCCAGGGATAGGTGTTGAACTAAACACAATAGTATCTCCCGGTTTAATACTTACTTTTCTATGAAGTGATGCTGCCATTCTTGAAAGGGCTGCCATTGATTCTCCCTGACTTCCTGTTGTAATAAGTACCAACTGGTCATCAGTATAATTTTTCATTTCTTCAATATTAATCAATGTATTATCAGGTATCTTTAAATATTCCAATTCTTTTGCAACTGAAATAATATTAACCATACTTCTTCCTTCTACTACAACTTTTCTGTTGTATTTGTCAGCTGAATTGATAATCTGCTGAACTCTGTCTACATTTGATGCAAATGTAGCAATAATAATTCTTGTCTTAGGATGTTCTGAAAAAATGTGGTCAAATGTTGCACCAACCGTACTTTCTGAAGGTGTAAATCCAGGTCTTAATACGTTTGTACTGTCACACATAACTGCCAATACGCCTTTTTTTCCTAATTCACTAAATCTTGCTAAATCAATTGCATCACCAAATACAGGTGTATAATCTACCTTAAAGTCACCTGTATGAACAATAACACCAACAGGTGTATGAATGGCAAATGCTGCCGCATCAGCTATACTATGGTTTGTCTTAATAAATTCAACTCTGAATTTACCTGCGTTTATGTTCTGACCATATTTAACTACTTTTCTTTTAACTATATCTTTGATCTGATGTTCTTCAAGCTTTCCTTCTATAATTCCCATTGTAAGTTTTGTTGCATACAATGGTGCACTGATTTCTTTTAAAACATATGGTAACGCACCAATATGATCTTCATGTCCATGTGTTATAAAAAATCCTTTTATCTTGTCCTTATTTTCTCTTAAATAAGTAATGTCCGGTATTACTAAATCTATTCCAAGCATATCATCATCCGGAAATGACAATCCGCAATCGACTACTATTATGCCATCTTCATATTCAAAAGCTGTCATATTCATTCCAATCTGCTCTAAACCGCCTAATGGAATTATTTTCAACTTTCCAGTCTCGCTCATTAATATTTCCCTCCTATATTTCTCCGTTCATATTCGTATTATACTAAATCTACATCTTCTAATAGTTCTGAAAAAATCTTTCCGATATATCCTACTTCATCTTCATCTAAAACTACTTCATAAACAGCTTCTTCACTACTATCATCTGATGTGTCCTTAAAAATATATGCTATCTCTTCATCTTCTTTTTCAACAAGAATATATTTTATATTATTTACTTTTGTTTCTAATAAAACTGTGAATTCTTCATTTTCACCCTGCTCATTTTTGAAAATTATCTTTCCATCCATTTGACTATATCTCCTCCTGAAAAATATGTAATGCCCCCGCCCTTCGGTCAGCGGCTATTCGTCGGAAACATTTATAGAAAATGAACTTCGTTCATTTTGTTTCCTCCTATTACTTTTCTATACTAACTTTGGTATCTGCAAAGTACTTAATTAGGCATTTATAATTATTATTTATAATTATAAACATTCCTATCCTTCACGAAATAATACCTTCATTTTTTAATTAATCTAACTATTTATCTGCGTACATTCCATCAAATTAATGATTTTTTCCTGACAGTTAATAAAAATATCTATACATAGTCTGTTATGAAAAGTCATATTCCTACCATATAACTTTTAACGATGCGAATTAAGATAATCCTCTAGAATAATTGTGGCAGCAATCTGGTCAACATATTTGTATCTGTCTTCCCTTTTTATTCCTGCTTCATTCATTATTTCATATGCTTCAACCGTTGTTAATCGTTCGTCCTGAAAAATAATCTCCACTCCGCTTCTACGTGTAAGCATATCTGCAAATTCTTTTGTCTTTTCAACTCTTTCACCTGAACTTCCATCCATATTTACAGGTAATCCTAATACTATTAATTCAACATCATTTTCTTTAATAATTGTCTCTATTCTTGAAAGAGTCTTTCTTAATTTATTAGGTGATTCCCTTCTCACTATTTCCATGCCCTGTGCAGTCATCCCTAACGGATCTGTAATTGCAACTCCTACTGTCTTTGAGCCAAAATCAAGTCCTAATATTCTCATTATAACATTTCTCCTTTAAGCATACAGAATAAGCCCTGCCAAACCGTGGGCTCGCAAGCGCAGTCGCATTTTGGGGCTTTTGCTAATCGGCTTCGCCGCTTCCGCTTCCGCCAGCTCGAAACATTTGTTTCTCGCTGTTCTTGCGCCCGGCTCATGCGATTTTGCGCAAGCGCAATCGCATTTCCGGGCTTTTGCTACAAAAAAGAGTTTCTTCAATGAAACTCCCATTTGTATAGCCGTTGCTTATTTTAATTTGTTGTTGATATAATACTTAACTGTTTCTTCAATTAATTCATCGCGTTCTACTTTCATAATAAGGCTTCTGGCATTATTATGACTTGTAATGTATGTAGGATCTCCGGACATAATATAACCTACAATCTGGTTAACCGGATTGTATCCTTTTTCTGCTAACGCCTGATATACTCTTTCTAAAATTTCTTCAACGCCTAACTTCTGTTCCTGTGGAACTTTGAAGTATTGTGTGTTTCCTAAATTACTCATCTTATCCCGTCCTTTTGCCCTTTTGGCATTTTCCATGTACCTTTATACTAATATAAAACTTATATTGTGGCAAGCATTATTTCCTTGCCCACACCTTTTTTTTCAATATTTTCACAATTTAAACACTCATTTGCGAATCCAATTAATGAAACGTTTTTAATGTCTCCTGATATGTCTTTGTCACTCTTCATTATAACCTTAATATATTCTTTTGTGTGACCTACCCAATAATTTTCTCCTGCTACATTAATTATTTCTTCAAACAATACGCTTACCTTTTTTCCTATAAATTTTCTTCTATATTCCATTGTAAGATTTTCGCCAACTTTAATCAAATCCTCGCTTCTTTCTGTCTTTACAGGTTCAGGAATCTGATTTTCCATTTTTGCAGCAACAGTGCCATCTCGTTTTGAATATTTAAATACATGTAATTCTGAAAATCTTACTTTTTTTACAAACTCTCTTGAGATTTCATAATCTTCCTGCGTTTCACCTGGGAATCCAACGATTACATCCGTTGTAAATGCCGGATTGTCAAAATATTTTCTTAAAAGTTCGCATTTTTCAAAATATTCGTCAGATGTATAATGTCTATTCATTCTTTTTAATGTATTATCACATCCACTCTGCATTGACAAATGAAAATGCGGACATATTTTATCAACTTTTGCTAATCGTTTTGCAAAATCCTCAGTCACGATATTTGGCTCAAGAGAACCTAATCTTATTCTTTCAACCCCTTCAATTCCTGCAATCATTTCAACAACATCTATTAATTTATTTTCATTATTGCCATATGAACTTAAATGAATACCTGTAAGTACGATTTCTTTAAATCCTTTTTGTGCAAGTTCTGTAACTTCCTGTTTTATATTGTCAAATTCCCTACTTCTGATTCTTCCTCTTGCATAAGGAATTATACAATATGAACAGAACTGATTACATCCATCCTGAATTTTTATATAAGCTCTGGTGTGTTCTGTTACGGTTGCCAGCTCTAACTCTTCATATTCATTTGTAGCATTTATATCAATCACATTTTTATTATATTTATTATCATCAAAATATTTTTGAAGTTCTTCAACTATATCTTTTTTCTTATTATTTCCAATAAGAATATCAACAGACAAATCTTCTAACAATTTTTCTGTTGCTGTCTGAACATAACATCCTGCTGCAACTACTACTGCATCTTCATTCATTTTCTTAGCTTTATGAAGCATTTGTCTCGATTTTCTATCTGCCATATTTGTAACTGAACATGTATTTATAATATACACATCGGCCTTTTCATTAAATGGTACAATTTCGTAACCGGCATCTTCCAGCTTTTGTGCCATTGCCTCAGTCTCATATGCATTTACTTTACATCCTAAATTATGTAATGCTACTTTTAACATTTTTACAAACTCCAAACAATTTTTTTGATTAAATTTTGTATACTTTTATCATTGCCCTATTATCAGCCTCGTGTTAATATTGACGTATAAAAATATATTTAAGAGAGGTATTTATTATGAAAACAGTTACAATCAGCTTAAATTCAATTGATAAAGTAAAGGCTTTCGTAAATGACATAACAAAATTTGATTCTGATTTTGATTTAGTATCAGGTCGTTATGTAATTGATGCAAAGTCAATTATGGGAATTTTCAGTCTTGATCTTTCTAAACCAATTGACTTAAACATCCATAGCGAAGATGACGTTAACGCTATTTTAGATGTTTTAAAGCCATATCTTGTATAATTGATATTGCTAAAAAAGCAGGCAGGTTTGCCTGCTTTTTTATTACCCTCTTTTTTATTTAATTAGTCTCTTCTTATCTCGATTAATTCTGCAGTTTCAACTGCTTCCTTAAACATTCTGTCAATTTCTTCTTCCAAATGTGTTTCTGATCTTTTAATAATATTAATATTTGGTTTAGTAACCGGATGTTTAGCAACAAATGTTGTACAACAATCCTCATATGGAAGGATAGATGTTTCATATGTTCCAATCTTTAATGAAATATCTACTATTTCCTGCTTATCAAATGCAATTACAGGTCTGAATACCGGCATAGTACATACTTCATTTGTAGCTGCAAGGCTTTGCATTGTCTGACTTGCAACCTGTCCTATACTTTCTCCTGTTATAAGTCCTAATGAGCCTTCTTTATTTGCAAAATACTCTGCAATTCTCATCATATATCTTCTCATAATGATAGTTAACTCATCATGTGGACATTTGTCATAAATATACATCTGTATATCTGTAAAATTAACTACATATAAATTCATTGGTCCTGTATACTTTGATATGATTTTTGCCAAATCGACAACTTTCTGTTTTGCTCTTTCAGATGTGTATGGTGGTGCATGGAAATATACTGCATCAATATGCACTCCACGTTTTGCAACCATATATCCTGCAACAGGGCTATCAATTCCTCCTGATAATAAAAGCATACCATTTCCGGCTGTTCCAACAGGCATTCCACCCGGTCCCGGAATTATCTTTGAATAAATATTAATTTTATTTCTTATCTCGATATTAATTACAATATCAGGATTATGAACATCCACCTTCATTTCAGGGAATGCATCTAAAATTACGCCTCCCATTTCCATGTTAATTTCCATGGAATCCATTGGATAATTCTTTCTGCTTCTTCTGGCTGCAACCTTAAATGTAAGATTTTTATCTTCATAGTTATCTTCGATATGTTTTATTACATGTTTAGCTAAATCTTCAAATCCATTGTCCTCTATCTGCATCATTGGGCAAATGCCTACAATACCAAACACATATTGTAATGCTTCAATTGCTTCATCCATATCGCAGTCAGATTCTGTAGTAACATAAATTCTTCCTGCTTCTTTTGTTACAACAAACTCTCCATCTACACGTTTCAATGCAATCTTTGCCTGTTTAACAAGGGCATTTTCAAACAAATATCTGTTTTTTCCCTTTATACCAATCTCGGCATATTTAATCAAAAGTGATTGTGTCATTTTACTCTCCTTCTATCTTCTAACGTATTTTCTTAGCATAGGTAACAAGCTGTTTAACTGTTCCCCACAATATTCTATTTCTTTAATAGTGTTTAATGTGCTAAAACTAAATCTTACAGTTGATTCTAACAAATCTTTATCTATATTCATCGCTTTTAAAGTAGCACTTACTGCCGGTCTGTTAGATGAGCATGCTGAGCCGGCTGATATATAAATACCTCTTTCTTCTAACGCATGAAGAAGTACTTCACTTCTTACGCCTCTAAAACTTGCACTTACAATATGCGGTGCACCTTTTTTCCCTTTCTGACTGTTTACAGTAACATCTTCCATTTCATTTAAAATATCAATAAGTCTGTCTTTTAAGGAAATAAGTTTGTCCACCTTTTCATCAAAATTTTCATAAGCTGCTCTTGCCGCTTCACCAATTCCTGCAATACCAGGCACATTCTCTGTACCTGAACGCATTCCTTTTTGCTGTCCGCCACCAAATATAATTGGCGATATTTTTGTTTTGTCTTTTATATATATAAATCCTGAACCTTTTGGTCCATGAATTTTGTGTCCGCTTACAGTAAGAATATCTATATTTAGCTTTTTAGGTTTTATGTCTAACTTTCCAAATGCCTGAATAGCATCAACATGGAATACAACATCTTTTTTTACTGACTTAATATATTTTCCAATTTCTTCAATAGGTTCTATCGCACCTACTTCATTATTTACAAACATAACAGAAACAAGAATTGTATTTTCATTCATAGCATTTTTAAGGCTTTCCATAGCTACAATGCCTTTGTTATCTACAGGTAGATATACAATCTCAAATCCCTGTTCTTCTAAGTATTTCATCGTTGCCGCAACAGAAGAATGTTCAATTTTTGTAGTTATTATTCTATTTCCTGCTCTTTTATTTGCATTAGCGCTTCCTATTATTGCAAGGTTATTCGACTCTGTGCCACCTGATGTAAAATATATTTCTTTCGGGTCTGTTTTTAATATTTTTGATATATTTTCCTTGGCCTGCTTAATATATTTTTCAGCATTTACACCTACCATATGCATAGATGATGGATTTCCATAATCCTGCGTCATAACTTTTACAACTATATCTTTTACATTTTCTGTCACTACTGTTGTGGCTGAATTATCAAAATACGCTTCCATTTTTGCTCCTTATTCTTCCATCATAAACATAATTACTGACATAATAGCCATGCCTGCCGTTTCAGTTCTTAAAATTCTTTTCCCCAAAGTTATTGGAGTTCCATTTTCCTCCATAACGGCATTTACTTCCTCTTTAGCAAATCCTCCCTCAGGTCCTATGAAAATTCCAACAGATGTGTCTTTTTTTAAGCCTCTAATGATATTTCTTGTCTTTTCCATATCATCTGCTTCTTCATACGGCATTATAATCATGTCTAATTCTTTAGCCATATCGATTGCCTGTTTAAATGTGCAGACATCATTTACTCTAGGAATTATTCCTCTTTTACTTTGTTTTGCTGCACTTTCTGAAATGGCATTCCATCTTTTCACTTTATTGGTTGCCTTTTTTGCATCTAACTTTACTATTGACCTTTTTGTACTTACCGGCACAATTCCATAAACTCCAAGTTCTACCATTTTCTGTATTACTGTTTCCATTTTATCGCCTTTAGGCAATCCCTGAAACAAATATACTTTTATAGGCAATTCTCTTCCCGGTCCGTTTATATCTAATATTTTTGCTTCAACTTTTTCATCATCCATATTTAAAATGCTGCAGACATATTCCTTATCATTTCCATCGCTAATAAGGATTTCTTCTCCGATTTTCATACGAAGAACATTTTTTATATGATTAACATCACTACCTGTAACTAAAATAGTATCTTCTAATATATTTTCGGCATTAACAAAAAATCTATACATTCTATACCACTCTTTTAATCTGAAATCTTCTGTGCCATAATTGCACGCCAGTCACCTTGATTTACTGTTTCCATAAATTTTAATTTGTGATTTTTCTTTATGGCATCAACTACATCTTCTTCTTTCATGTAAATAATCCCTGATGAAATAAATATTCCACCTTTCCTTAAGAATTTATCTACGATTGCTGATATTGGAATAATTACATCTGCTAATATATTTGCAACAACTACATCATATTTATTAAATCCGACTTTTTTCTGTAATTCTTCATCATCTATAATATTTCCATCATACAAATCAATGTCATCCATCGCAATATGATTTACCTGGAAATTTTCTTTTGATGCAGTAATTGCAGCCGGATCAATGTCAGTCATTGCCATTTTACCTGCCTCTAATTTTTTTGCAACTATAGATAAAATACCGCTTCCACATCCTAAATCAAGGACTGTATCACCAGGTTTTACATATTTTATTAGCTGATTGATGCAAAGTTGAGTTGTTTCATGTTTTCCTGTTCCAAACGCAGTCCCGGGATCAATTTCAATCATCTTCATATCTTTATGAGCTTCATCAATTTCTTCCCATGTAGGTTTAATATAAAATTCTCCTACAGTAAAAGCTTTAAAAAACTGTTTCCAATTATTAACCCAGTCAATGTCTTCTGTTATATCTTTTTCTATTGTTCCCTCTCCAACATTTATAAATAATGATGCTTCTTTTAATTTTTCTCTAACTTTATGAAGTAATGCTTCATCGTCATTATCTTCCTCTGTATAAAAACTTATATATGCTGTTCCATCATCTTTAGGAAGTGTTGGAAGATAATCTATAAACATTGCCTTCTTGTCCTCTTCTGATAAAGGCACATTGTCTTCTATCTGTATTCCATCTATTCCAAGTTCAATCATCAAACCACTTATATAATCTATAGCTTCTGTTGTTGTTTTTAACGTATATTTATTCCATTTCATAAATAAAATCCTCTCTTAAACCACAAAACATCATTTTATTATAAACGCTAAAACTTTTTAATGCAACCTTTCATAAATATCCATTTTAGCCTTTTCACTTTTTATTTTTCCATAAACTGTATGTTACAAAGTGGAACATACATCGCCGGGCACGCCAATATAAAAGAAACCTTATAAAAAGGAATTCTTCCTAATTATAAGGTTTCTCTTGTTTATTTATTATTGCAATTCAAACAGTTTATATATGTAGCTTTAATTATTTAACCTTAACTACTTTCTTAGCACTCCATTCTTTGCTCTGCTTTCCATTCTTGTTTACAACAGCAACTCTAACATAGTATTTCTTTCCACTTGTAAGATTCTTTAATGTTGCATTTGTCTTAGCCGTAACAACTTTCTTTGCACCAGCCATACTGCTCTTTGTTGAATACTGTACAACATATTTCTTTGCTACTGCACTCTTGTTAATAGTAACCTTAGCTACGCCTTTCTTAGCTCTTACTTTCTTAATTGTTGTAGCAACCTGTTTTACTGAAATGTTAGAACATTTTACAGATGATGAAAATGTAGGATCTCCATCCTTTGGTAATGTAACTAAACCATTGTAAAGACCTGCTAACTGTTCATCTTCTCTGTCACCCATTTCTCCGCCAACGCCAAAGTATAATGAAAGATGTCCACTATAATTCTTAGCCAAAGTAAAATCTAATGTTACTGTCTGTTCTTTATCCTGCTGTAACTGTACCCACTTAAATGCTAATGGAGCCTTATCAGGTTCGTATGCATTAGGATCATCTCCTTCAACCTTAACAAGAACCCATTTATCTAAATTAGTTGCTTTAAGTTTACAACTTACTGTATATGACTGGCCTTTCTGGTACTTAAGGTTTTCATTCTTAATCTGAGCTCCCCAGATTCCACCCCAGCCAATTGAATCCATATCGGCTGTCCAAGATGACTTAGAATTTTCTGTCAAAGCTCCTTCTGCTCCTTCAGCCCATCCTGATGAAGCACCAAAGTAACTGTCCCATTCATTCTTAATTAATTCTGTTTTAGCTGCCTGAGTTGGTACTGCAGGTACTACTGCGATAGCCATTGCTGCTGCCATTGCTAATGTGGCGATTTTCTTTAAATTCTTTCTCATTTCAATTTTCCTCCTGAACTTTATAACTATTATACAGTCAGTATAGTTAAAAACGTTTCAAAAGTCAACATATTTTATTATAAACCGCTTATTTTTTTGCTTGTTTTTGTACAATTTGACTATTAGTGATTACTCTCATTGGTTTTATTGTTCACAAAAACTTTTTTTTGCAATTTTTTCTTGTTTTATTGTTACTTAATTTAATATATACATTACTTATTTCTTCTTTATTTATTTAAATGATTGTTTTAATATTTTCTAACTTATAAAATTTTTTTCAAATTTTTAATATATAAAAATACGGATATAAAAGCAATTTTACTTTTATATCCGCAATATTTCTTTTTTCTAATCTCTTAATCTAGTTTAAATTTATCTTTAAAGCTCTTTTTCTTTGGCTTTTCATCTTCACTTTGGTTTAGTGTATTTCCTGATATTTTGTCTAACTGTTTAATTAACTCTTTTTGTTCATGAGTCAATTTTTCAGGTACTCTTACAATCAAAGTTGTATATTGATCACCACGAACCGCTTTATTTCTAATACTTGGAACACCTTTTCCTTTTAATCTGATTCTTGTTCCTGTCTGTGTTCCCGGTTTTATGTTAAACAATACATCTCCATCTACAGTATTAACTCTTACATCTCCTCCTATTGCTGCCTGTGCAAATGAGATTGATGTATTTGTATATAAATCCATTCCATTTCTCTGAAAGTTTGGATTGCCTATAATTCTAACCTGTACTAATAAGTCTCCTCTTGGTCCGCCATTTCTTCCAGGTTCACCTTTTTCTCTGATTCTTACACTCTGTCCGTCATCAATACCTGCCGGAATTGTAACTGCAATCTTTTTAAGACTTGAAGTATATCCTGTACCGTGACATGTTGTACATTTATCCTTTATAACCTTACCTGTTCCGTTACATTCAGGACATGTTGTAATATTCTGCATTGTTCCAAAGAAGCTCTGCTGTGTTGTAACTACCTGACCTCTACCTCCGCATCGGCTACATGTTTCAGGTTGTGTTCCAGGCTTTGCACCTGTTCCATGACATGTTGTACATTCATCTTTAAGATTAAGACTTAATTCCTTTTCGCATCCAAATACAGCTTCTTCAAATGTTATTCTGACTGAAGCACGAATATCTGCTCCTCTCATAGGACCATTGCTGTTTCTTGAACTACGTCTGCCTCCGCCAAATATATCTCCGAATATGTCTCCAAATATATCTCCAAAGTCTGCAGAATTAAAATCAAATCCTCCGGCTCCTGCTCCTGCGCTTCCATCAAATGCTGCATGACCGAATTGATCATACTGACGTCTCTTATCAGCATCACTAAGTACAGCATATGCCTCTGATGCTTCTTTAAACTTCGCCGCAGCTTCTTCCCCAGGATTTACGTCCGGGTGATATTTCTTAGCCAATTTTCTATATGCGCTTTTTATTGTGGCTTCGTCAGCATTTTTATCAACGCCTAATACCTCATAATAATCTCTTTTTTCCGCCATTTTTATCACCTTTCATATTAGTATGAATAAATAATCTGCAAATAAAACACGGATGTCATACCCTAGTCCTATTTTCATTATTTTTATATTAGTATAAATAACTTGTAAAACCCGTCCGGGCTAAACCC
>NZ_FR878166.1:24277-38028 GCF_000434315.1 Eubacterium sp. CAG:156
GTCCGGGCTAAACCCGGACGGGATACATTCTATCATATTCTATAACCCAGTGCTATATGTGTATTCAGATTATACTTCCTTATAGTCACCATCAACTACATCATCTGCTCCAGCTCCTGCATTAGGATCCTGGTAAGCTCCCTGTGCTCCCATATCAGGACCTGCTCCCTGTGCTCCAGCCTGTGCCTGAGCCTGTTCATACATCTTTGAGAATACTTTCTGTGAGCTTTCCATTAATTTTTCTTTTCCATTCTTTAAGCTTTCAATCTGAGCATCTGTGATGTTCTGGTCATCTGTAATTTCAGCAATTACAGCCTTTAATGCATCGATGTCAGCCTGAACTGCTGCCTTATCATTTGCATCAATCTTATCACCAACTTCATTCAAAGCATTTTCTGTCTGGAATACCATTGAATCAGCTTCATTCTTAGCATCAATGCCTTCCTTACGTTTCTTATCCTGTGCTTCAAATTCAGCAGCTTCTTTTACAGCCTTATCGATATCTTCATCAGACATATTTGAACCTGCTGTAATTGTAATGTGCTGTTCTTTTCCTGTTCCTAAATCCTTAGCTGAAACATTTACGATACCATTTGCATCAATATCAAATGTAACTTCAATCTGTGGAACACCTCTCTTTGCTGGTGGGATTCCATCAAGTCTGAACTGTCCAAGGCTCTTGTTATCTCTTGCGAACTGTCTTTCACCCTGTACTACGTTGATATCAACGGCTGTCTGGTTATCTGTTGCTGTTGAGAATGTCTGGCTCTTCTTTGTAGGAATTGTTGTATTTCTTTCAATTAATCTTGTTGCGATACCACCCATTGTTTCAATTGATAATGAAAGTGGAGTAACATCAAGAAGTAAGATTTCGCCTGCGCCTGCATCACCTGCAAGTTTACCACCCTGAATTGATGCACCGATTGCTACACATTCATCAGGATTCAAACTCTTAGATGGTTCATGACCTGTAAGCTGTTTAACCTTATCCTGTACTGCAGGGATTCTTGTTGAACCACCAACTAATAATACCTTTCCAAGTTCAGCTGCTGTAATTCCGGCATCTCTTAATGCATTCTGTACAGGAACTGCTGTTCTTTCAACTAATGCTCTTGTTAATTCATCAAATTTAGCTCTTGTAAGAGTTAAATCAAAATGCTGTGGTCCTTCAGCTGTTACTGTAATGTAAGGGATGTTAATGTTTGTCTGTGTTGCTGAAGAAAGTTCCTTCTTAGCTTTTTCTGCTGCTTCTTTAATTCTCTGAAGTGCCATCTTATCTGTTGTAAGGTCTACACCTGTCTTTGTCTTGAAGTCAGAAATCATATAATTTGTAATTGCTTCATCAAAGTCATCACCACCAAGTCTGTTATCACCTGAAGTTGATAATACTTCGATTACACCATCACCAATTTCGATAATAGATACATCAAATGTACCACCACCTAAATCGTATACCATAATCTTCTGTTCTTTTTCATTATCAAGACCATAAGCTAATGCTGCAGCTGTTGGCTCGTTGATAATTCTCTTTACATCAAGTCCTGCAATCTTACCTGCATCTTTTGTTGCCTGTCTCTGTGCATCATTGAAGTAAGCAGGTACTGTAATAACAGCTTCTGATACCTTTTCACCTAAGTAAGCTTCAGCATCACCTTTTAACTTCTGAAGAATCATTGCTGAAATTTCCTGTGGTGTATATTTCTTATCATCAATTGCTACTTTGTAATCTGTTCCCATATGTCTCTTAATTGAAGAGATTGTCTTGTCAGCGTTTGTAACTGCCTGACGTTTAGCTGTTTCACCAACTAATCTTTCACCTGATTTTGCAAATGCTACTACTGATGGAGTTGTTCTAACACCTTCTGCATTTGTAATAACTGTAGGTTTTCCACCTTCCATAACTGCTACACATGAATTTGTAGTTCCTAAGTCAATACCAATAATCTTTCCCATGATATATTTCCTCCTAAATTGATAATTTTCTTATTTCTCGGTTTTCCGAGTTCAAATATATGTTAAATAATTTCTTATTTGTAAAATTAATTAGCTACCTTAACCATGCTATGTCTTATAACACTGTCTCTATATTTATAGCCTTTCTGGAATTCCTCAACAACAACATTTTCTTCTAATTCGTCATTGTCTTCATGCATTACTGCATTGTGTAATTCCGGATCAAACTGTTGGCCTTTAGCTTCAATGACTGTAACTCCCATTTCTTCAAATGCTGTCATCAACTGCTTATATATTAAATTCATTCCCTGACCTGTTGGTGATTTTTGTTCTTCTTCTGATAATGCTGCGATACCTCTTTCAAAGTTATCCACAATCGGAAGAAGTTTTTCAATAATTGATCTTGCACCAACTTCAAACATTGCTGATTTTTCTTTTTCGCTACGGTTTCTATAGTTTTGGAATTCAGCCATAAGTCTTTGATGTTTATCAGTTAACTCTTCTATCTGCTGGTCTTTCTTATCTTTCTTTCCAAATATTTTTTTCTTTTCTTTTTTGTCTGAAGAATTTTTATCTTCTGCTTCTTTTTTGTCTTTATCTTCTTTAGTATCTTCTGTTGTTTCTTTTTCAGTTTCTACTGTTTCATTTGTATCTTCTACTGTTTCTTCTTCAGTTTCAGATTTTTCTACCTTTTCTTCTTCAGGCATATCGTTAATATTCTTTTCCATTGGACCTTCCTTTCTATTCGTCTTCCTTCTTGAAAGCATCGCTTAACTGGCCCTTAACTGTTCTTAATGTCTCTACAACTTTCTCATAATCCATTCGCTTCGGACCTATAACTCCGATGGTACCTTTAATGCCATCTTCTAATTCATAAGTTGCTGTTACAACACTACAATCCTTCATTCCTTCTACCGGAGTTTCTTCACCGATATAAACCTGAATTCCTGTTTCATTATCATTTACCAAATTGGTTAATGGCTTCTTTTCTTCAAATGTTGAAAGCAACAAACTTGCATTCTCGTTACTGCTTAATTCAGGATACTTCAAAATATTCGTTGCACCTGATGTATAAATCTTCATCTGTGCTTCTGATGCAATGGCTTCTGTAATTGCCTGTAACACATCTGTTACTAATTCTTTATGTTCACCTGCATTAGATGTAAGTGTTGAAATAACAGCTATGTTAATCTGCTCAACTGCTAATCCTGCAAGACTTGTATTGAGTGCCACATTAAGTCTCAAAACCATTTCTTCATTAATCTGGTCTTTAACTTTTATAATCTTGTTTACTACTCTGTTTCTTCCCGAAACAACAATACATAAAATCTGATTGTCATCCATAAGTGACAACTGAATGAATTTTATCTTATCTTCGTTATCCCTTGATGTTGAAATCATTGTTGCATAATTAGTATTGGTTGCAAGCATCTTCGCCATATTCTGAAGAAGGGTTTCAACCTTATCAACCTTTTCAAATAAAAGGTTTTCTCTTTCAGTTACTTTCTTTTCTCTGTTGTCTAATTCCTGAACTTTTTCTTTCATTAAATCGTCAACATAAAGTCTGTAACCTTTATCTGTAGGAATTCGTCCTGCTGATGTATGAGGCTGAACTATATATCCCATCTCTTCTAAGTCAGCCATCTCATTACGAATGGTTGCTGAACTTAAGTTAAGATCTGTATACTTAGAAATGGTTCTTGAACCAACGGGCTCGCCTGTTTCCAAATAGTTACGAATGACTGCCTGTAATATTTTTACTTTTCTCTCTGTCAGTTCCATATTCCATCTCCTTTCTACTTTATTAGCACTCGTTAGTTTTGAGTGCTAACATCTTTCATAAATTAAAATAGCACCCACCATATTATTTGTCAACATTTTTGCAAAAAAAATTATAGAAACTTTTGTAAATAATTTGTGAACATAGAAAAATAGCACAAACCTTAAGGATGTATATAATATCGAAAGAACGCTTTCGCTGCTTGCAATTAAAAATGTATATAATATCGAAAGAACGCTTTCGCTGCTTGCCACTCGTAGCAGTTCTAATGTTCCACCATATGGTCTGACATTAGAACCTTCGGTTCTAGTCATTCCATATGATGGAACATTGAACCGACGGCGGCAAATGCTCTTTCGGTATTATATACATCTATCTGGTTTGTGCTATGATTTTTATTAGTATTAAATAGAATATTTTCCATATTATAATAAAAACTCTGATAATACTACATTGCTTACATCAATTCCTCTTTCGGTAAGTTTTATATTGTCGTTTTCGGTTTTCAATAATTTCTCCTGTGTGAGTTTTTCTAAGACATTACCGTATACGTTTTCTATTTTCTTATTAAAAAGTGTTTCAAATTTAGTTTTGTTTACTCCTTCCATCATTCTAAGGCCTAAAAACATAAATTCTTCCATCTGATCATTTTTAGAGAGTCTTTCAATATTTTTATGAATTGAACCCAATCTGTTATAACCAGTATCAAAGTCTGTATCATTATCACTTTCCTTTTGATAAATTTTTTCTTTGAATACAGATTCATCTTCTCTTGATTGTTGATTATTATTTTCAAATTCATAATCATTTTCATCTTCAAATAAATAATCCATCATTTCTTCACTACCATATTGAAAAGCTGTCATTTCATCCATATTATCTTCGCAATTGTATATTTCATTTATGAAAGCAATGTACTTATTTAAATCTGAAATATTATTATATCGTTCATTTTCTAATAAAGAAGCTGCTCCTGTTCCAAAGCCAATATAATTTTTTCTCTGCCAATATCCTACGTTATGTCTGCATTCCATGCCTTCTTTACTATAATTTGATATTTCATATCTGTGATATCCATTTTCTTCTAAGATATTCTTTGTCATGTAATACATTTCACGCTCAGTATCTTCATCAGGAAGTATATCCTTTCCCTGCAATGCTGCTTCATTTACCCTGTCATACATTATCGTGCCCTCTTCTACTATAAGGCTATACGCCGATATGTGCTCTGGATTCAAGGCAACTACCTTTTCTAGAGTTTCTTTATATGATGAAATCGTTTGTCCCGGAAGTGCACTCATTAAGTCAATGTTAATATTGTCAAATCCACATTCCCTTGCTATTCGATAATTATCCAAAAACTCCTGCCATGTGTGTATTCTTCCAATGCTTTTTAATTCATCATCATTTGCTGACTGAAGTCCTATGCTTAATCTGTTCACTCCGGTTTTCTTGTAAACTTCTAATTTTTCTCTTGTCAAAGTGCCCGGATTACATTCTATCGTTATTTCTGTATTTTCATTTATATTTGCATATTTTTTTACTGCATTCATTATGCATTCAAATAAATGTGATTCCAATATAGAAGGGGTTCCTCCTCCAAAAAAGATTGAATCTACTTCATATCCATTCAAAATATTTTTTGACAATTCAATTTCTTTTATTAACGCATCCACATACTCCTCTTTAGTTTTGCAATCTGCCCTGTCGGAGAGAAAATCACAATAATCACATTTTTTTACGCAAAACGGAATATGGATATATATTTCTAAATGTTTGCTCATTTTTACCTCTCTTTTCAACTAATAAGGTCCCTCTGCCTGCTGCAAAGAGACCTTTTATATTAATCTTCGTCCAATTTGAGTACTGCCATAAATGCTTCCTGTGGTATTTCAACGTTACCAACCTGACGCATTCTCTTCTTTCCTTCTTTCTGTTTTTCAAGAAGTTTTTTCTTACGTGAAATATCGCCACCATAACATTTAGCTAAAACATCTTTTCGCATTGCCTTAACTGTTTCTCTCGCAATTACTTTACTTCCAACTGCTGCCTGAATTGGAATTTCAAATAACTGACGTGGTATTTCATTTTTAAGTTTCTCGCACATTTTTCTGCCTCGTTCATATGCTGTAACATCCGGAACTATAAATGAAAGTGCATCCACTTCTTCCTTATTAATAAGAATATCAAGTTTAACTAACTTAGCTGCTTCATATCCTTTCAATTCATAATCAAATGACGCATATCCTCTTGAGCGGGATTTAAGTGCATCAAAGAAATCATATATTATTTCATTTAACGGAATATCGTATTCGAGTAATGCTCTTGAACCTTCTACATATTCCATTCCTATATATGTTCCTCTTCTTTGCTGACATAATTCCATAATAGCACCGATAAATTCAGTTGTTACCATTATTTCCGCATGAACAATAGGTTCTTCCATATGCTCAATTTCACTTGGGTCAGGCAAATTAGAAGGATTTGTAAGTTCTATAACACTTCCATCATTTTTATATATTTTGTAAATAACACTAGGTGCAGTTGTAACTAAATCAAGATTGTACTCACGCTCAAGTCTTTCCTGTACAATTTCCAAATGAAGCAATCCTAAAAATCCGCATCTGAAGCCAAATCCTAATGCAAGTGATGTTTCAGGTTCATACTGCAAAGCTGCATCATTTAACTGTAATTTTTCAAGAGCATCTCTTAAATCAGGATATTTTGCTCCATCTGCCGGATAAAGTCCACAGTAAACCATAGGATTAACTTTTTTGTATCCGGGAAGTGGTTCTGCACAAGGATTATCTGCATTAGTAATAGTGTCACCTACTCGCGTATCTTTTACGTTTTTGATGCTGGCTGTAATATATCCAACCATGCCTGCACTAAGTTCATCACATGGAATAAACTGTCCTGCTCCAAAATATCCTACTTCAACTACATTTGCTGTTGCTCCCGTAGCCATCATTTTTATATTCATACCTGCTTTTACAACACCATGTTTTAAACGGCAAAAAACAATAACTCCCTTATACGCATCATATAAGCTGTCAAATATTAATGCCTGAAGTGGTGCGTCAACATCTCCCTGTGGTGCCGGTATTTTTTCCACTATCTGTTCTAATACTTCTTCTATATTTAATCCTGTTTTTGCTGAAATAAGTGGTGCATCATGAGCTTCAAGTCCGATTACATCTTCTATTTCATTTATAACTCTTTCAGGATCTGCACTAGGCAAATCTATCTTGTTGATAACAGGGAATACTTCCAAGTCATGATCAAGTGCCATATAAACATTTGCCAAAGTCTGTGCTTCTACACCCTGTGCTGCATCGACAACAAGGATTGCACCATCACATGCTGCAAGGCTTCGTGATACTTCATAGTTAAAATCGACATGTCCCGGTGTATCGATAAGGTTAAAAATGTATTCTTCTCCATCTTTTGCCTTATATACCGTTCTTACTGCCTGTGACTTAATCGTTATTCCACGTTCTCTCTCTAGTTCCATATTATCAAGAACCTGTGCCTGCATTTCTCTGCTTGTTAACAATCCTGTTTTTTCAATAATTCTATCTGCCAAAGTTGACTTTCCATGGTCAATATGGGCAATAATGCAAAAGTTTCTTATTTTACTCTGATCAATGTGAGCCACTGTTGTTCCTCCATGTTGTTTTATATTGGTTTCTTGTTTAATTATGTTCTATTTTAAATATAATGCATACTTTTCCACACTAACGCTCATTATAGCATATTATAAAACTATTTTCCATCGTGTTATTTCAGATAAACTATGTAATGAGGTTGGTAATTTTGAGTCAAGATATATATACGAAACACATGACGAATATGTTGTTCTTCATTTAGTTTCCCAGAACAACGGGATTACTTTTATTCCTGATAAATTTTATATGTCGAGACCTTACAATAATTTAAAAGCCACCTCATGCAACAATAGTATTCTTTAACGTAGAAAAGGTAAATAATCAAATATCTACTAAAAAAATATACTATCATAAGCATATAGTGGCTTTTAATCTATAACTTGTGGCATTACATAATTTTACTTATTCAAAATCGTAAACCATTCCCCACTGATTTCTAACTGAAGTAAGAGTTTCCATTACATCTCTTACGATCTGAAGATTTTCCTGTCCTGAATTATTATTAATATATTCTTCCATATCCATAACTTCATATTGAAGTGCTTTTTTCGTATCACCTTCGTCTATAACCTCAGTATGTCCGTCAGCAGTATATGTAATTGTTGCTTTTTGAGCTCTTGGATATTCATCTATCTGTATATATCCCTTTTCTCCTGAAATAACACCTCTTTTTGGTTGTTTTGCTCTCATTGTAAGTGCAATAACAGACATTTGCCCATCATTATTTTTTAAAATAATTCCACTTGTTTCATCAACTCCTGTTTCAAAATAATTTGCAGTAGTAAGAATAACATTTGGTTTGCTTTCCATAAAATATCTGGCAAATGATACTGCATATACTCCTATATCAAGCAATGCCCCACCTGCTAATGATTTTGAGAAAAATCTGTTATTTACATCATATTCCTTGCAGCTTCCAAAATTAACCTGCACCATTTTTACCTTTCCTATTTCACCATCTTCTATCATTTTCTTTATCTTCTTATATAAAGGCATGTGAAGAAGTGTCACGCCATCACATATAACTAAATTATTTTTCTTTGCCACCTTGACGCATTCTTCTAACTGTCTGCTGTTTACCGTAATTGCCTTTTCACAAAATACATGCTTTCCTGACTTTAATGATTTAAGCATCATTTCATAATGCATATTGTGTGGAGTCGCAATGTATACTATATGAATATTCTTATCTGATAGCATTTCATCTAAATCATTATATGCATGTTCTATTTTATATTCTTTGGCAAAATTTTCAGCCTTCTCAAGCGAACTTCCACACACTCCATAAACAGTTCCATCTACTGCCCACAAAGCCTCTGCCATTTCACTGCCAATCCATCCTGTACCAACTATTCCCCAGTTTAAATTACTCATGATTATCCTCCTAACTTAATATCCACATTTTTCAAATTGCTTTTGTATAACACCACAATCTTTTAATCTATTACACGAATGCCACTTTCTCCTGCAATTAATGCTTTTGACACTATATTATAAAATAATGATGTTTCTACTATGCCTGTTATGTGCTTTAATTTTTCATCTAATGCTTTTACATCCTGCCCTTTTTCAAAGTACGCATTCATAAGATAGTTTCCGTCATCACTTACTAAAGTTCCCATTTTCATTTCTGTTGAACGTTCTTCTACTTTTGCTCCCATTTCTTCTAATTTAGATTTAACATATTCTTTTGCACTTTTTATTACTTCCACTGCAACTGCATGTTCAAATGTTAACTCATCTGAATATTTTTCTTCATCCGCTAATATCACATAATCTTTTGCCATAACAGCTACTATTTTTTCTCTTGTAAAAATTCCGCCATCAGTCTTTAACGCATTAAGATTTTTGTCAATCTCATTGCATCCGTCAAACGCAATATCAATTTGTTTAACAAATTCTAACGGTAATACTTCTATTCCTGCTTTGACACATAAATTCATTGTATCTTCGCTAGGTGTAACTGCTTTAACTTTCTTATTTCCATTTTTTAGTTCTTCAATAAGAAAAGCTATTGTTCTTCCTCCACCAAGTCCTATAACCATTCCATCTTTAATCATTTCATAAGCTGCTTTTGCACATTTTTGTTTCATTTTATAATTCCTCCTGTTAATATGTATTGCCCCCTCCCTTCGGTCGGCGGCTATTCGTCGGAAACATTTATAGAAAATGAACTTCGTTCATTTTGTTTCCTCCTCTTATAATTTTTCATCTGCCATAAGATTTTCACATTTGCTTAATCTTTCATAACTTTTCTGCTGTCCTACTGTTAAAAACAAATATAGAATTTCTATAATTGTTGTTGCTGATACTCTTGAGAAATAAAACTCATTTAAGAATAATTTTTCTCTGGTAGCCGTCTGTATATGATAGTCTACCGTCTTTGCAATAGTCGAATCGGGATTATTTGTAATGCCAATGGTTGTTGCTCCATTTTCCTTTGCGGCCTCAACCATTTTCTGAACCTGCTTCGACTCTCCTGTGTTAGAAATTGCAATTAACACATCTTGCTCTTTTAAAGTCATAGAAAATGATAATTGAGTTTCCCATATGCTTCCTGCCATAGAGCGGATTCCAATTTCATTAAACTTATATGCGCCATCTAAAGCTACAGGAATCGTATTTCCTACTGCAACAAACTGTACAATTCCCGCATTCTGTATGCTTTCAAGAATCTTATCAAATTCTTTTGTATCTATTAACGAAATGGTCTGCTTCATTTCTTCTATTTTATTTGCCAAAATATTTTGTAATGACTGTCCGATATCTTCTCTTGTAATATCATTAGAAACCGGTATGTTGTTATCACCTTCAACAATTTCTCTAACCAGTGCAATCTTTAAATGGTGAAATCCGTCCACGTCACACTTTTTACAAAATCGTGAAACACTTGCTACACTTGTTCCACTATTCTTAGCTAATTCTGAAATTGTCATATTTACAACTTCTTTATAATTGCTAAGTATGTAATTTCCTATCTTTTTTTCCTGTTCAAAAAACGAGTCATATAATCTGTTTATATTTTCAATTACCGAAATATTTTTTTTCATCTTATTCCCTTTCGTGAAAATCATTTTCATATCTTTATAATACATAATAATTATTTTCACGTCAATGTCTTTTATGAAAATTATTTTCTTGATTTCTTTTCTTATGAAAGATTTATTTTCCTACCACGTTTATTAATTTTTGTAAGACTAAAATCCACTTTGCCCACTTTAAAATGGGAATAATTTTTTCACTTCACATTTATTAATTTTTTAATAAATATTTTGACCTAATTAAATTTTTATTTTATGATTTATTTTAGATGTGATGAAAGTATCATAATATGCCTCAGAACTTGTAACATCTATGCCTTTATCACTATCATTTAAGTATTCGATTATTTTTATTATGAATTGGAGCATTATATATGATTATTTGTAAAAATAGAGAACTAAAGACCAAAACTAAACTTGTTATTTTTGATATGGACGGGCTGCTTTTTGATACGGAAAAGTTGTTTATGGAAACTCAGGCTCCTATATTAGAAAAATACGGTTATAAACAAAGAAAAGAAAATTATGTAAAAACATTAGGTATTGCCGGAGAGAATCTCAAACGTACTCTTTATGATATTTACGGTTCTGATTATCCTGATGAGATAATCTCTAGCGAGACCCGAAAACAGGTGAATTATATAATTGAAAAAAACGGAGTTCAGATTAAGCCCGGAATAAAAGAGCTTTTGCAGGCTCTATTTGCCGCAAACATTCCATGTGTAGTTGCTTCATCCACTAAAACTGAAATTGTATTAAAATATTTAAAGCGTGCAGGAATTGATAAATATTTTAGTTTCGTTATTGGTGGTGACAAAGTTAACGAATCTAAACCAAACCCTGAAATTTTTCTTAAAGCATGGAAATCAGTAGATGTTTCCTTAGAAGCTGCTCTTATATTGGAGGATTCTGAAAATGGTTTATTAGCTTCAAAGAATGCAAATATTCCTTCTATTTGCATACCTGACTTAAAATATCCTGAACCTGAGTACGAATCCATTCCCGCATATATTGTAGAAACGGGATTAGATGTTATTGATATTTTGGGAATTTAAATGAGTTTTATTTTTGTAAATTAATTAACTTTTTTTATTTTTGAGTTTTAAATAACTTTACTTGGAGAATTTGACCAACTTTATTATTAAACTTTAAATAACTTTTATTTCGGAGAATTTAAACAGCTTTATAACTCAGATATGAAATTTTTGTTCACTTTAATTTAAAACAAAAACCACATCTTTACCTATTTTCTTTTAGTTAACTTTAAAAATAGTATATCTGATGTGGTTTTTATATTTCTAAATCTTATTTATATTTTTTAATCTGTTCACTTAAAAATTCAGGATCTTCAAAATAATCAATCTTCATTGCATGTTTAACTTCGCTTAAAGTCTGTGCTGCTCTTTCCTGTGCAACTTCTGTTCCTTTTTTAAGGATTTCGTATACACCTTCGATGTCTTTTTCGTATTCTTTTCTACGTGCTCTGATTGGAGAAAGTTCTTCCTGGATAACATTGTTAAGGAACTTCTTAACCTTAACATCCCCAAGTCCACCTCTCTGATAATGAGCTTTTAATTCATCAAGGTTTGCATATTCAGGAAGATATTCTGCAAAATGTCCTTCATTTGAAAATGCATCCAAATATGTGAATACTGTATTTCCTTCAATCTTACCCGGATCTTCGATACGGATATGATCAGGGTCTGTAAACATAGACATTACTTTCTTCTTAACTTCCTTCTCATCTTCTGAAAGATAGATACAATTTCCAAGAGACTTACTCATCTTAGCCTTTCCATCAATTCCCGGAAGTCTTAAGCATGCCTTATTATCAGGAAGGAGAATCTGTGGTTCTACAAGTGTCTCCCCGTATACTGAGTTAAACTTGTGAACAATCTCTCTTGTCTGTTCAAGCATAGGCATCTGGTCCTCTCCTACAGGAACTGTTGTTGCCTTAAATGCTGTAATATCTGAAGCCTGACTGATTGGATATGTGAAAAATCCAGTAGGAATACTTGTTTCGAAATTACGCATCTGAATTTCTGATTTTACAGTAGGATTTCTCTGCAATCTAGATACTGTAACCAAATTCATATAATAAAATGTTAATTCTGTTAATTCTGTAACTGCTGACTGCACAAATATATTAGACTTAGCAGGGTCAATTCCTACTGACAAATAATCAAGTGCAACTTCCATGATATTGTCTCTGATTTTTGCAGGATTATCTGCATTATCCGTTAAAGCCTGTGCATCTGCAATCATGATAAAAATATCATCGAATTCACCTGAGTTCTGTAACTCTACTCGTCTTTTTAATGAACCTACATAATGTCCTACATGAAGTTTTCCTGTTGGACGGTCACCTGTTAAAATAATTTTTCCCATAACTACTATTTCCTATCTTCTATATCATTTTAATTTTATAAATTACTGTTTTTCCTCAAACACTAACATTTTCACATTATACCACAAATACTCTTTATGGGAAAGTTTGTAAAATATATTTTCATTTTGATTGATAAATTAATTTTTATGATTAAAATAAAGATAATAAAACAAAATGTGTATTATAATAAATTTGTTATCAGGATATCTCCTTAATAACCTGATATGTTATAAAATAATTTTACTCGTACGATGTAACAAAGGAGCGTGTTTATATATGAATAGAAAAAATATTAATGGAAAAACAGTTTCTTTTTCAAGGACTGAGCAGGTACATGTAATAAAGCCATGTGATTTAAATGGTGGCGGTCGTTTATTTGGTGGAGCATTACTTTCCATGCTTGATGAAATTGCCGGAATTGTTGCAAAGCGCCATTCCGGTTGCAATAATGTAACAACTGCTGCAATCGACCATTTAGACTTTAAAGATGGAGCCTATGTAAATGATTTGCTGGTAATTATCGGTTATGTAACATATACCGGAAACACTTCAATGGAAGTTCGCATAGATACTTATGTTGAAAATAATGAAGGAATGCGTCACCCTATTAACAGAGCTTTCTTTGTAATGGTTGCAATGGGCGCTAATAACAGACCAACAAAAGTTCCACCGCTTATCATTGAAAATGAATTTCAGCAGGCCGAGTGGGACTGTGCCCTTAAACGAAAAGAAAACCGAATCAAGATGAAGAATGATTTTTAATTTCATTCACATATGCAATATATTTTTCTCTTTAAATTTATAATTGCATTCAAATAAAATATATTTCACTTAATTAAATTAATTTATTTTTCACTTGACAATTTTTTATTTTCTGTTCCATCCCATTATTAAAGGCTCTCTTTTCTCAAACACTATAT
>NZ_FR878167.1:0-1171 GCF_000434315.1 Eubacterium sp. CAG:156
AAAAAGCTTTGATGAGGTAAAGAAGGTTATTGAGAGTGGTACAGAAACAATAAAATTTAACGAAGTTAAGACATTTACAGCAGAAGAAACTAATCAATGGTTTATTGATAATGTCAAGCCTGATTATAATCCACCATATAAACCTGGAACTTTAGTGAAGGAAATTGAACTTACTGAAAATACTACTTTTGTTAGAGTATATGATAATATGCCAGATGGATCGGGTATGTATGGAAGTTGGGTAATGAAAGCAGATGATATTAAAGGACTAACACCCTTAGAGATACAAAATAAGTTTGCTTTACCTAATACCCCTAAATATATATGCGATGTGGAATTGGAGGCTGGAACTCACATAAGAGTAGGCGAGGTCAATCCTTTAGATGGATGGGGGAATGGTGGTGGAACACAATATGATTTAATTGGGCAAAGAATTGGTGATTTTAAGAATGAGAGGCTTTTGGAGGGTAATTAAATGTATCAATACGAAAAGAAGCATATTGAAATCAACGGGAATAGTTATGATTTCGAATTTGATATTCGAGCTGTAGTCCAGTATAAAGAAAAGTTTATAGTATTACTTGGGATTCCATTTAATAGAACTGAGATTAATAACATTTATTGTTTGGATGCTCAAGCAAAATTAATTTGGCAATCAGAGGATTTATCTACTCGCTATCCAGAGTTAAAAAATCTTCTTCCTTATGAGCAGATAGGCATAAAAGATGATACTATTTTTGCATCGGATTTCTATGGACGTAATTATACAATTAATGTAGATAGTGGGAAGATAGAGGGATTTAATATTGTTAAGTAGTATCTTTAAAGAAAATTAATTATAATTTATTAGGGTTATACTTTCGGACTCCCAACAACCTATAACTCCTGCATGTCTATTAATTAACCATCATGGCTGTTGCNNTAACCATCATGGCTGTTGCGAAGCAATTAAGAATCCATGATGTTAATTAATAGACGCTAGCGAAATTTTGCCGAGTTGGGTATACGGACGAACATTACAAAATCAAAATAGAATATTTAGTTCCAATATGCTGATATAAACGCACTCCTAGCAACAAGAAAAAATGTTGCGAAAGGGTGCGTTTATATCAGCGTGTTAGGGAAGTAGATTTAGATACCATCAAAGAACGGCAACCATACTGCAGGAATT
>NZ_FR878168.1:0-2070 GCF_000434315.1 Eubacterium sp. CAG:156
TATTAAAAGATATGAAATACTATCCATATGATTTGGTACATTACAAGGAGGAAAGAGATGGGATTATTCAATAAACTAAATAGAAATAAAGAAGAAAAAAACATGGATAATGCATTTGTGGCAACACCACATTTTTATGCAAACGCAGACAAAAGAGTATTTGGTGCTATTGCATTAACGGAGGGAAATTGTACTATTCTTCCACTTAATCCTAAAGAAGAATATAAAGTTGATGGAAAAAAAGTTGATGAGTGGAAGATGGTATTAGTAAGTACAACGTTAGATAAAATAATAGGAGAAGTTGATTATTATTCTGCTATTAAAAAAATCAAAGCGGATGCATGCAAAAAGGGAAAATCTATAATCGTAGATGGATTGTCTCTGGAAAAATTGATGGAACTTGCAAAATAATATAAAAACAATAATTCACCTAATTATATTGGTTGAGGTAAAGTATAAAAATGATAAAGTGACCAATGATGTATATGTGTATAAAGTGAATTATAAAGGTTCAATTATAGACTATACATTATATTAGGAGAAAAGGTTAAAATACTTTAGAATACTGAATAATAGAGTAATTGGAGAAGGATATGAAAAAATTAAAAAAGGACTTATTATTGGTTTAATCCTTATAATTCTCGTAATAAGTGGGATGTTTCATTTTATTAGAATTAAAGAAATAACAAGATTTGAATGTAATCACATAATAAATAAACCCACATTTAGGTGTTGGACAAAAGAATCATTAATCAATTGGAGTAAAGATGCAGAAAAAAAGGGCATGTTCGATGTGAGTGAGTTGAAAAATGATTTGAAAGATATAGATGATAATCAAAGATTGATTGTATCGGTTGGACGGGAAATAAGTTTTTTTACAGAATAAGACCATTTAAACTAGTTAAAGTAAAGTATAAAAATGATAAAGTGACCAATGATGTATATGTGTATAAGGTGAACTACAAAGGTTCAATTATAGATTATACGGTATACTAGGAGTAAAAGAGTGACCAAAATAGCTACTCTTTTACTAATTAACCATAGCAATAATGATGATATTGCAGGAGTAAGGGGAAAATAAATGTTAATAGCAAAATATGGTAATGGCTCTATTGAGCAAATAGAAGAATTTGAAATCAGAAATAAAATTTTATTGGAAGAGAACTATAAAAATTTTTTGCTTAAATATAACGGAGGGGATACTCCTAAGACAATTTTAATAAAGGGAAAAAGAAAAGAAATAGTTAGATGTTTATATGGAATTAACACTAAAAATAGCATAGAGGAACATATGAAAAATTTTGAAAGTAAAAGTTGTATGCCAATAGGAGAAGATACGTGGGGCAATTATTATGCTATTGGAGTTAAGGAAGATAATAAGGGGCAAATATTCTTCTGCGACCATGAGAAAGGCTATAAAGATATGAAAATCGCTGATTCAATAATAGAGTTTTTTTCAATGTGCAAAAGTGAAAAAATAGGTCATGTACGAACGATAGAGGAGCGGAAAAAAGCAGTAATAGCGGCAGAAAATTGGAGCAAAATCACTGAAAAAACAATTGAAGGATGGCAGAAAGAAATAGACAAATATGCCAATATAAACCAAGAAGAAGTACTGATATAGTAAGTTTAACTTAAATATATATGGAATGCATGATATCAGGGAGAAGAAGTAAACTACTAAATTATTAAAACAGTATTGGAGTAAAATATGAGAGATAAAATAATGCCTAAACAATATTTTGATAAATATATTGATAAACGAACTGAAATGCTATTGAAATACAATGCAGCATTTGAAAAAGGTGAGGTTAAAGAAGAAAGAGTAAAACCTGTAAAATATGCAATGAGCTTAATTGAAGAGTATATGTTGATTGCGAGATATTCGCGTGGGGATAACATTTGTGAAATAAAAGAAATGTACGAGAATATTTTTGAGAAATGGATATATGTATTTGAACCGGATAATTACAATCGGGCATTGAGAATGCTCTCGATAGGAATATGTCTTGAAACAGAAAAGAAGAATATAATAAGAGTTTACAATCTCCTTCAAAAAAGCAAAAAGGA
>NZ_FR878169.1:0-47255 GCF_000434315.1 Eubacterium sp. CAG:156
TCCTGTAACATACAAGGTAGCAGATACATTCTCAGAGTTTGTTGAAATGTTGGGATAAAAAAACAGAAAAAGGCTTTGAATTTAGAGTTATGGATGAAACAGAAGACAAGTTGTCTATAGTGGCTATGGGAGGCGATTATAGAGAGTGGGTAAGATTGGGAATGAAGTTTGTTGAAAGGTTTGTATATCAAAAATGGATAAACAAAAATGAAGCAGAGGTTAAAATAGTAAAAGAAAATTTTAAATTGTAATAATAAGAGCAATTTAAGGTAAATTAAGTAATTACGACAAGCGCATTCGAAATGAAAACATTTGTTTTAGAATGCACTTGTTGTAAAGCTGAATTATCAAAAGGTAGCCGGCATACTGCTGGAAGAAAAGTTTACCTTTTGGAAAAAAACTTTACTAATCTAATAGGAACAAGTAGCAAAGGAAAACCATTACATACTTTAAAAGCAGTTATTGATGAGGCTGGAAATGTAATTACTGCATTTCCCTAAAAAGTAGGCAGGAGGTTGTTGAAATGAATTTTTATATAGGTAATTCAATAGATGAAATTGATGAACAAGATGTCAATGTAGAATTTAGTGATGAGTTGATTGATTTTATCTACAAGATGAGTGGAAGAGTATCTTTTGATATGAGTAAATTGTATAAAATTAATCCTTATGATGATGCTGAAATTTCTAAAAATGATTTGCCTCAAATAATTGAAATATGCAAATTTATATTAGACTCAGCGTTGCTTCAGGATTATGAGAAACCAGATGAAGGAAGACAAATGTTACAAGATTTATTAGAGATTATCAAAAAAGCAATTACAAGAGAATTGGGATTAGTTTCAATAGGAGATTGATAATTTGTATTATGTAATAAAATCGTAACAATCTCCTTAACAATCCGAAACACCTATGTTACAACGGCGTGCAAGTAGGATATAAGGGGATGAACAATTTCATCAGGTTGGAACAAATGACTGTAAGGTAGCCGATAAACTAGGACTTAAAAGAGTAGAGAAGTATGAATATGAAGGTTGGCTAAACTCAAATTCAGTTCAGATTATTGAAGAAAGAACATTTATAAAATAGTGATATATCAATAGAAAACAAATGGAAAAGAGGGCGCTTTATGAAAGATGGAAAGTACGCAATTTATTTAGGAAAAGAATATTCGGCAGGGGAGATTGAAAAAGGAAAAATAGTGTTACGTTCGACAGACATAGAGGATGTGAAAAATGGTTTTGAACCGTGTAAACCGTTTAATATTAAATATATTGAAGATAAAATAGTATGCATGAAATTCGTAAATAGCTCCGAAATAACTGAATATTATAGAATAAGGACAAAAGCAATTTATAAAGGTTTTGAATTTCAAGCTGATGAGGAGACGGAAGATATGTTGTCTATAGTAGTTATGGGAGGTGATTGCAGGGGGTGGAAAAGATTAGGAATGAAGTGTATTGAAAAGTATGTATATCAAAAATGGATAAATAAAAATGAAGCGGAGATTAAAATAGTAAAAGAAAATTTTAAATTGTAATAATAAGAGCAATTTAAGGTAAATTAAGTAATTACGACAAGCGCATTCGAAATGAAAATATTTATTTTAGAATGCGTTTATTGTAAAGATGAGAATAATTGACAATCTGGAACAGACAGAACCTAAAGAAGCAGTAAGTTTTATAAACAGTTATGGTAATGATGTGCTGGAAATGTTTAAGAAAAGAAAAAGCTTTGATGAGGTAAAGAAGATTGGTGAGGGTGATAGTAAAGCTACTTATAAGATTCTTAATACATCTTCAGCAGAAAATGTAAATAAGATATTTAGAGATACAATGGGATAGTAGCCACCTTACAAATCAGAAACAAGTGTAACAGAAATTCAATTAACAGAAAATGTAGCATATGTGCGCGTTTACGATAAAGTTAATTCAAGGATGAAAGGATTAATGAACAATGATAGAAATTCAAAATAATAAAATATTGTTGGCTGGAAAAGAATTGCAATTTGATAATAAAATTATTGAGGCTGCAGAATATGAAGGAAAAGTAGTTATTGTATTTGAAACTGATGAAGATGGCGGATATGATAATGTATTTTGTTATACGCAAGATTTACAATTGCTTTGGAGAATAAAACCAGCACCAGTCGCTATTGGCGGAACTGCTAGAAGTACGTATGTGGGAGTTGATATAGTAGAAGGTAATTGTAGAGCAATTGATTTTTATGGAAGGCGATTTAAGGTTAATCTTGAAAATGGAGAAATAATTTCAAAAGATATAGTTTGGTAATATTTATTATGAATATACTTTCGGACTCCTAACAACCTACGACTTCTGCACGTCTATTAATTAACAATCATGGTTGTTCAAAAGCAATTAAGGATTCATGATGTTAAATTAATAGACTGTATCAGGTATTTATTAGATTGATTTAAGTTATAAAACAATAAAAACAGGAGACAGTATGATGAAAGATGGAAAATACGCAATTTATTTAGGAAATGAATATACAGCAGGGGAAACTCAAGAAGGAAAAATAGTGTTACGTTCAACAGACATAGAGGATCAAGATTGAGTTAAGTTATAAAACAATAAAAACAGGGGACAGCATGATGAAAGATGGAAAGTACGCAATTTATTTAGGAAAAGAATATTCGGCAGGGGAGATTGAAAAAGGAAAAATAGTGTTACGTTCGACAGACATAGAGGATGTGAAAAATGGTTTTGAACCATGTAAACCGTTTAATATTAGATATGTTGAAGACAAAATAGTATGCATCAAATTTGTAAATAGTTCTGAAATAACTGAATATTACATACTAAGGACAATGGCAATTTATAAAGGTTTTGAATTTGAAAAAAATAGTATGCATGAAATTTGTAAACAGCTCTGAAATAACTGAATATTATATAATAAGGACAAAAGCAATATATAAAGGCTTTGAATTTGAAGTTGTTGAAGAAACAGAAGACAAGTTGTCTATAGTTACAATGATAGGTGATTATAGAGATTGGGTAAGATTAGGAATGAAGAGCATTGATATAGGTGTTTATCAAAAATGGATAAACAAAAATGAAGCAGAGGTTAAAATAGTAAAAGAAAATTTTAAATTGTAATAATAAGAGCAATTTAAGGTAAATTAAGTAATTACGACAAGCGCATTCGAAATGACAATATTCGTTTTGGAATGCGTTTGTTGTAAAGACGAGAATAATTGACAATCTGGAACCGACAGAAGCTAAAAAAGCAGTAAGCCTTATAAACAGTTATGGTGATGAAGCACTGGAAATGTTTAAGGAAGGAAAAAGCTTTGATGAGGTAAAGAAGGTTGTTGAGGGTGGAATAGAATCTTTTGATAAATTCAATAGAGTGGCATGTGAAATAGGAAAAAGAAAAGATTTAGATAATGTACAGAAAGTACAGAAAGTACAGGAATTACAGAAGTTATTTAAGGATTCAAAATATAAAACAGATGTAAATGTACCTAAGGATGTTAAATACATAAAAGAATTTGATTCAAATGGAAATGTAATATATGATTGGCCAATGAAACTTGGATTTAAGGATGGAACAATAGAACCAATAACAAGAGAGAATGGTTTGTCTATAATATGGGACAGATATGGTTATATGGGAGGCAATAATTTTGCGGATGTGCCGTTGTCAGGAAAATATACCTATAGTGAAAGAGCAATTCCTTATTTAGAGAATGAAGAGGCGTATCATATCGTAACATTTAATGTTGACTCATATTTTGATAAAATAGATGCAATAAAGAATGGGAACATAGATGAATTTAATAAGATACTAAAAAAAGAAAATATTGAAGAATGGGACATTGAGGAGTTTGAAGAATTACGTTACGAATATAAAATTTTCATGAAAAATATTCAAAAAGAAATAGGTAATATAGATGCAACATATGGTGTAAAAGGTATTGCAAGCGCTTGGTCAGAGTTGTCTGGTGGAGCTAGACAATTTGTAATGCCATTAAATGGCAACATTATGAAAACAATTGGAATATTGTATGAATAGAGGTGTAAAGTGGAAAAGAGAATATTAATTTCTAAAATATTATTATTTAGAGATAAAATAGAAAGGTGGAGAATATGTATAAATTATATATCAAATGCTGATTTTGTTTTGGGATATGGATTTGATAAAGATAAGAAAATGTGGAAAGTTTATGAAAATAATGAAAGAGGATTAAAATACGAAGAATATTTTAAAAGTGAAGAGGAAGCATTGGAAAAACTTTATAAAAAAGTAAAATTTTGCTATAGAACAATAAAATAAATGACGAAGGAAAAGTATTTAAGATGGCGCTTTCAAGGAAAAATGAGCTTGTAAAGATAGACTCAGAAAACATTGAGGAAATGGTAGAAAAATGGAGAAAAGAATTGTTTATTAACTTGTGGGAATAACTAAAAGAAAATGGTGCAAGCGATTTCACTGATGTATGGGAATCATTAAGAGAAAGTTACGGTGAAAGAACGGCAGCCATACTGCAGGAATTCGGACAGGATGGTCTGAACCTTGCAGAAAAGTATGGAGATGACCTTGCAAGTATGATCGACAATCTGGAGCCAACAGAAACTAAAAAAGCAGTAAGCCTTATAAACAGTTATGGTGATGATGCACTGGAAATGTTTAAGGAAGGAAAAAGCTTTGATGAGGTAAAGAAGGTTGTTGAGGGTGGTTTAAGTGAGAGTGTTTTAAAAACTAGTGGAATAAAGACATGGGATGAAATATTAGATATGTTAACGAAAGAAGGGGTAGATGAAAATAAGATAAGTGAAATACTTTCTACTCCGAAGGGAAGTAGACCTGACCCAGCTACTTATTTAAGCAAAGAATACATAGATAGTCATCTTAGTCATTTTCAAGATGGTGTAACAAAAATTAAATCAAAGGCACCTGTTGATACAGAAGGTGTAGGATTAGGTACTTTTGTTATGCCTAAGTCGGTTGCAGATGAAGTAATTTCACAGGCTGGTGGTGATGTTTCAAGATTAGAGGAATTATTAGGTCTAAATCCAGGAGATTTGGGAACTAACCCTGTAAGAGTAGATATACCAAATCCTCAAAATATAAGAATACCAAGTGGAAATGAAGCTGGTGCATGGCCAGGTTATTGGACGCCAGGTGGTGTTATGGAAGCGGTTATTGACCCTGTACCAAAAACAGAATACATAGTGACAGAAAATATTTTAGGAAAGTAGTAAGATGTTTAAAATGGAAAAAATTTTTACGGGAAATGGAATTGAAATAGTAAAATGTGATAATAGTTACTATATGATTTATGATGCTGGCGAAATATGTGATAGAATGGAGAAAATCCAGATAACCGAAGAGGAAGTTGTCTTGGCTCAAAAAAGTACAATGGATGCATATAATATAATTATAAAGTATCAAAACGAGAAGATGTTTGGAGATAGCAAATAAACAGGATTTTTTATAATGAATAATACAAGTTTGTTAAAATATATGCAGATAAAAATACATTATTAACGATTATATTTTAGAAATCACAACAACCTATCACTCCTGTACGTTTATTAATTAATCATAATGGCTGCCCAGAAGCAATTAAGAATTTATGATGTTAATTAATAGACACACCTGATATAGGACATGTTCCCAGAGGAGAAAGCCCTGATTATTGGAATTTCATTGATGCATGGGAGCTGTTAAGACAAAGTTACGGTGAAAGAACGGCAGCCATACTGCAGGAATTGGGACAGGATGGTCTGAACCTTGCAGGGAAGTATGGAGACGACCTTGCAAAGATAATCGACAACCTTGAACCTGCAGAAGCCAAAAAGGCAGTAAACCTGATAAACAGTTACGGAGACGAAGCATTCGATTTATTTAAGGAAGGAAAAGGTGCGGATGAAGTAAAGAAGATTGTTGAGGGTGGATGTAACACTATTAATGGATTAAAAATAATTGATGGAAAAGTTTATGGAAAGATTCCACTGGCAGAATATGAAAATGAAAAGTATCGAGTTGATAGTGTGCATAATGCAGACTTGAATATAATGACATTAGGTAAGTACGAACCGACTATAAGGGCGGACGGAACTAAAGATTATTCAGTACCAGGAACAGGGTCATATACTGTTAAGGCTGGAAATACAACATATTTTAGTCTTGGAACGGAGTGGGATAAAATTACGGATACATATGGTTTAGATGCAACAGGTCAAAATATGTTTGACTATTTTAATAAGCCTGCATTAGATGATGCTGTAAGTGCTAGTAAGGAAATACGATTTTCACATAATCCAGAGGCATATGGAGAATGTGCGTTAAAATGGGAATGGGATTATTTGCAAGAAAAACATGGATATTTTGCGTTGGAGAAGAGAGGAGATTTTTGGTATGCAATTAAATGATTTTAATAAAATTAGAATGGAAATTGGGAGAAAAATAAAGCAATCATTTGGCAATAAAATAAGAGGTATGGAGTTTTATGATATAGTTGAGAAAACAGGACATTGGTCATTTAAAATATGTTTTATAGCATATAATTACTTTTCGGTAGTATTTAGTTATGAGCTTGATATAATTGGATTCTCGATAGAAGTTGGAAATGGGAAGTTACTAAGTGTAATTAATGAACATAATTGTTATTCGAATATGGATATGGATAGCTATTTACAAAATGTTATTGAAGAGCTTGAGTTGAGAATTCCTGATAAATATTTAAAGATTCATGGTTGGAAGTAGTTTTATAAAAGTATGTCTTCACTTAAGGAAAGCAACAAAAAATTTAACTACGGTCAAATAATCGGAATGGTTCTCACCGAAGGTGATGTAATACATGTAAATTAAAATGTAGACATTAGATCAAAAATTACCAATTGGGTATACATAAGGACATTTAAAATTAAAACTGAATTTTTTTTAGATTTAGAACCAATATTATTTTGATGATGGTGCAAAAAGATTTTATCAGAGAGAAATAAATTATATACTTAGTAAAGGGTATACATTTGAATCAACTGGTGATGGCTTGTGGAAAGCTGTAAGAAAGTAGGTAAATATGACATGTGAAGAGGTAAAAAAAGTATTTTTTAAGTATGATGGCTCATTGTTTGCAATGGCCATGGAAGAAAAAGAAGTTTATGAGAACTATAAATTGTTAAACATTTCTGAGGAAACGGTTGAAAAATGGAGACAAGAATTGTTAAAGTTTGTTTGGAAATTGGTAAAAGTTCAAACATCTGATGAAAAAATAAAGCTCAGGTTGGAAAGAAACATAAAGAAATGTTATTTAATAAGTTCTAAGATAAATTATTCAACTTTTCCAATTTAAATTAGGCTTATACTTTTGAACATTCAACGACCTACAACTTCTGCACGTCTATTAATTAATCATCATGGTTGTCCAGAAGCAATTAAGAAGCCATGATATTAATTAATAGACACACCTGATACAGGATATATTCCCGGAGGAGGAAGCCCGGATTACTGGAATTTCATTGATGCATGGGAGTTGCTTAGCAAAAAATATGGTGAAAAGGTAGCAAGCATACTGCAGGAGTTTGGAGAAGACGGACTAAAGCTTGCAGAAAAGTATGGAGATGACCTTGCAAGTATGATCGACAATCTGGAACCGACAGAAGCTAAAAAAGCAGTAAGCCTTATAAACAGTTATGGAGATGAAGCACTTGAATTATTTAAGGAAGGAAAAAGTGCGGATGAAGTAAAGAAGATTGTTGAGGGCGAAGGTAAAGTAATAAGTCAAGAAGATAGAGCAAAAATAGATGCTTGGAATAATACACCTAGCGACGAATTGTATTTGAAATATAAGGATGTATTTGACAATCCTAAGTATTATGATCAAATAACAGGAGAAATTCATTGGCCTCAAAACAATGGCTTTGCGAGAATACCTATAGATGAAGTTTTACAATCTGGAACGAAGATATGGAAGTGATTTTGGCACATTTACTTCTCCAGAAGGGATTCCATATGAGATGAGAGCGCTAGCACCAGGAACTGACATGAAACCATATAGTGTATTTGAAGTTGTTGAACCAATTAATGTGAAGGCAGGTGAAATAGCACCATGGTTTGATTAACCAGGAGGAGGAATACAATATTTATTACCTGATACAGTGGATAAATTACTAGATGCTGGTATATTAAGGAGGATTAAGTAGTGACAATAATAGAATTAGAACATGAATTAGTACAATTGGGAATAGCGAGTGATTTGTATTCTATAATGACGAGTGGATTACCTAATGAAAAACTATGTATTGTAAAGGATGATAAATGGCAGGTTTATTATAGCGAACGAGGAAAGAAAAGTGGACTAAAAATATTTGAAACAGAAACGGAAGCTTGTGAATATTTTTTGCATAAAATAAAAAGATATGCAACTAAATAATTTTGATTATGGTTGTACTTTCGGATTCCCAACAACCTATAACTCATGCATGTCTATTAATTAATCATCATAGTTGCCCAGAAGCAATTAAGAATCCATGATGTTAATTAATAGATACTAGCGAAATTTTGCCGAGCTTGGTATAAGAAAGGATATTGAAAAATCAAGATAGAATATTTAGTTCCAATATGCTGATATAAACGCACTCCTAGCAACAAGAAAAAATGTTGCGAAAGGGTGCGTTTATATCAGCGTGTTAGGGAAGTAGATTTAGATACCATCAAAGAACGGCAACCATACTGCAGGAATTGGGACAGGATGGTCTGAACCTTGCAGGGAAGTATGGAGACGACCTTGCAAAGATAATCGACAACCTTGAACATGCAGAAGCCAAAAAGGCAGTAAACCTTATAAACAGTTACGGAAATGAGGCACTTGAACTTTTTAAGGAAGGAAAAGATGCGGATGAAGTAAAGAAGATTGTTGAGGGTGGATTAAGTGAGACCAGAGTGGTAGTAAGACAATTGATTATGTTAAATTAAGTGATGAACTTGGAAATAAAATAACACTTGATGGATACAAAATAATAAATATTAAAGATGCAACGACTGCTAATGCAGATTGGGCAGATATGGGGTATGATTTATCACCATATTTAATAGGAGATAGTGATATTGAAACTAAATTTATCAATATTCAAAAAAATATATGACAGTTTGTATTTGGATGATGGAAAAGAATTCAAATATATTGGATTTAAGGATACTAAAAAGAAAAAATTTTTTTAAAGAATTGCTCATAGCAATCAATCTTCTAATGAATAAACTGAATGATAAATATATTATTGATGATAATATGGATTTTTTAAAGAAAATTATTATTTAACTTGAATTATGTATTCAAATAAATAAGTTGACTTTTTCCCTGCAATTTGATAGCATTACGTGGTACACTTTAGTTTGATAAAGTAGTAAAACAATAAATGAAAGAAAACATCTTTAATTTAGGAGGGAAATTATGAGAAAATTAGTAGCATTAGCTTTATCATGTGCAATGGTATTTTCAATGACTGCATGTGGAAGCAAGGATAATGGAAGTAAAGATAATGGTAGCAAGAGTGATAGTGGAAAAACAACTTTTACAGTAGGATTTGATGCTGAATATCCACCTTACGGATACATGGATGATAGTGGTGAATATACAGGATTTGACCTTGAACTTGCACAGGCTGTATGTGATATTGAAGGATGGGAACTTGTAAAGACTCCTATCGACTGGGATTCAAAGGACTTAGAGTTAAATAATGGAAACATTGATTGTATTTGGAATGGATTTACAATGAATGGAAGAGAAGATGATTATACATGGTCAGACCCATATGTAAATAATGAACAGGTTATGATTGTTGCTAAAGATTCAGGAATTAAGAAGTTAGCTGACCTTAAAGATAAATACGTAGGTGTTCAGGCAGGAAGTGCAGCACTTGGTTTATTAAAAGAAGGTGGGGATCAGGAAGATTTAGCTAAGACATTTGCAGATTTACAGGAATATGCAGATTACAATACAGCATTTGCTGAATTACAGGCAGGAACAGTAGATGCAGTTGCAATGGATATAGGTGTTGCTAAGTATCAGATTGAATCAAGAGATGATGGATATGAAATCCTTGATGAGAAATTGAATTCTGAACAGTATGCAATTGGATTTAAGAAAGGCAATACTGAACTTAGCGATAAGGTGAATGCAGATATTAAGAAGTTGTATGAAGACGGAACAGTAACAAAACTTGCTGAAAAATATGGAATTGATGATATGATTTGCTTAGGAGAATAATCTAAGATAATCTGGAGGAAATAATGACTTTACAAACAGGAATGATGTTGTTAGCAGCAAAAATGCCATTGGATATGATGATATCTAAGATGTCAGAAGGTATGGTAGAAACATTAAAAATATTTTTTCTAACCCTTCTGTTTTCATTACCGCTTGGTTTGGTTATTGCATTTGGCAGAATGGCAAAAAACAGAATAATAAGATATATAGTAACAGTGTACATAGCAATAATGAGAGGAACTCCATTAATGTTGCAGGTAATGGCAATTTATTTTGGACCTAATTATTTACTTCATATTCGTATACCAAGAAGTTACAGATTTATTGCCATAATAGTTGCATTTGCCTTAAATTATGCAGCTTATTTTGCAGAAATATATCGTTCAGGTATTGAATCGATGCCTGTTGGACAATATGAGGCAGCAAGATTACTTGGATATAATAAGGCACAGACATTCTTTAAAATAATTTTACCGCAGGTTATTAAAAGAATTCTTCCATCAATTACAAATGAAGTAATATGTCTTGTAAAGGATACTTCACTTGCATTCTCAATTGCTTATTTGGAAATGTTTACAGTAGCAAAGCAGATTGCATCATCTAATACAAGCTTTACACCATTTATTATTGCAGGTGTGTTCTATTTTATTTTTAACAGTGTAGTTGCATGGGTAATGAACTTTGCAGAAAAGAAATTAAATTATTACAAATAGGAGGGGAATATGAGCGTTTTAGAAATGAATAATATTCAGAAACACTTTGGTGATTTAGAAGTGTTAAAAGACATTTCCCTTTCAGTTAATAAAGGTGAAGTATTGTCTATCATTGGACCGTCAGGTTCAGGAAAGTCAACATTATTAAGATGTGCAGTTAATTTAGAAAAAATTGATGGTGGAAAAATAACATATAATAATGATGTGATGGCTGATACACATAATGGCAAAGTAATGTATGCAAAGAAAAATGAATTAAAGAAAATCAGAGATTCATTTGGGCTTGTATTTCAGAATTTCAATCTTTTTCCACATTATTCAGTATGGAAAAATGTTATTGATGCACCAATTCATGTACAAAAAAGAGATAGGGCAGAAGTTGAAAAGACTGCGATGGAATTGCTTGAAAAAATGGGTATAGCAGATAAGAAAGATTCTTATCCATGTCAGTTATCAGGTGGTCAGCAGCAAAGAGTTTCTATTGTAAGAGCACTTGCAATGGAACCGGATATTTTGTTTTTTGATGAACCAACATCAGCTCTTGATCCCGAGTTGACGCAGGAAATTCTTAAAGTTATAAAAGAATTGGCAGATGAACATATGACAATGGTTATAGTTACTCATGAAATGTCATTTGCAAAAGAAGTTTCAAATAGAATTATATTTATGGAACATGGCGTTATTGTAGAAGATGGAACACCGCAAGAGGTATTTGCATCAGAAAATCAGAGAACAAAAGAGTTCCTTGGTAAATATAGAAATTTGTAAATTTAATAAATAAAGAAATTATAGCGTAGTGGTTTGTACCAAATCTAAAAAGGTTAGACATAAATCTGACAATTGTAGGTTGGAACAACAGCTACGCTTTTATTATTGTTATAGAAACTGTGAATTATATAATTACATTAAATTAGAGTTGCGAGTTTTTAGTTATAATACATTTAACAAATGATTGCATTTTTTAGAAAAAAACTGAAAAATTTTATTTCTGGTTATTTTGCATCACATAATATGTAGTTGACATACAATACTATACGACATATAATATAAAAAAAGAAATAATATGGAGGAGTATCTATGATATTTAATACAGGAGCAGCTTTATTAGATGCAATAGTATTAGCCGTCGTATCTAAGGAAAAGGAAGGAACCTATGGATATAAGATAACTCAGGATGTTAGAAGTGTTCTTAGCGTATCTGAATCAACGTTATATCCGGTACTTAGACGGTTACAGAAGGAAGGATATTTTGAATTGTACGATAAAGCCATAGATGGAAGGAATAGAAGATATTATAAAATTACTGATACAGGAAGAAGCCAGCTTAATATGTATGTAACTGAATGGGGTAATTATTCTAAAAAGATAACGGATTTATTTGAAAATGAAAAATCAGGAGGTAATGAAAATGACTAGAAAAGTTTTTATGGAAACGTTAGAAAGAATGTTATCAGATGTTTCTTTTAATGATAGATATGATGCTTTAAGTTATTATAAAGAATATTTTGATGATGCAGGAATCACGGAAGATATGGTTGTACCTGAAAGTGTAGGAACACCTGAACAGATAGCGATGAGATTAAAGAAAAGCATTAATAGCGGAGAGAATATAACCAGTGAAAATATTAATATAGGTGGAACTTATAATAGAGATAATACAAGTGGTTCATACAATACAAAGCAAAATACCGGCAATAGCTATAATAATAGTCAAAATGCAGGACAGTATTCATATAATAATTCTCAAAATACAGCACAATATGAATATAATAATGCAGGACAATACAATAAGAAAAATGATGAAAGAGCAATTAAAATAATTGTTGCTATCATAATTGCGGCAGTTACATTTCCAATATGGAGTGGAATATTAGGAGTTATTATAGGAATTGTTTTTGGTCTTGGCGGAACTATAATTGGGTTAGGAGTAGCAGGAATATCATTGATTGTAGTTGCAATAGTTTCAGGGTATGGATTTGCAACATCAGTATTGCTTATGGGAATAGGATTAATTTTATTTGGTGTAGCAATATTGTTAGTAATACCGGAAGCGTTGTTTTGTATTAAATTTTTGCCATGGTTATTTAAACAGGTTGCAGAATTAATTCATAAAATAACAGGCAGAAAGGAGTTTAATGTATGAAAAAATTAATAAAAATTACGGCAGTTGTTGGTGCTATTATTGTTGTACTAGGAATCGTGTGTATAGTGGCTGGAATCTCGAAAGGTGGAAGTAATATTGTTAAAGAAGAGATAGGGAAGACTTTTGCGAAGGCTAAGGTTAAGATAGAAAAGAACGATACTACAGGAATGACTAAATTAGAAAATAATAGTGATACAATTGATATGACATCAGTGAATAATTTAAAACTTGATTTATTGACAGCGTCATATGATGTTGAGGAATGGAACAAAGAACAGATAGGATTTTCTTATAATGCAGATATAATGGAAGTTTATTATATAAATGAAGGAGATTCCTTAAATGTTTTAATACAATATAAGAAAAAATGGAAAAAGGGCACACAAGATGTAACTGTATATTTACCAAGTGGAAAATCATATGGTAATTTTAATTTGAGTCTTTCAGCAGGAGAGGCGGATATTGAAAATATGTCAGCTGTATATACAACAATTAATTCCAGTGCAGGAAGTATATCAATCGACAATTTACAATCATCATCTGCTGACGTTGAAATAAATATGGGAGAAATTTCAATTGATAGAATAACAACTGATACATTAAATGCTGATATATCTATGGGAGATTTAGATATAGAAGGAGTGATAAATGGTGCGGGAAAGATTGTCTGCTCTATGGGAAATGCAGAAATGACATTGAATGATGGAACTAGTGCATATAATTATCAGTGGGATATAAATATGGCTGATTTGTATGTTGAAAATTGTATAGACAAATCTGATTTTTCAAGTGATGGAAATAAAGATAATGGTGCAGAAAAGATGATAAGTATAGAATGTGATATGGGAAGCGTTGAAATTGATTAACATTTTTCTACTATAATGTGATAAAATGCTATGGCAGGTGTGCAAATAAGTATACCTGCCATAATATTTTTACATAATAAGAATAGCATTTAAAAAATGGGAGAAATTTAAATGAAAAGTTTATTAAAGTATTTAAAGAATTATAAGAAAGAATCAGTGTTTGCTCCCCTCTTTAAGATGTTAGAAGCATCGTTTGAATTATTTGTGCCTTTAGTAGTAGCGAAAATAATAGATAATGGTATTGCTAAAGGGGATAATATTTATGTTCTGAAAATGGGAGGAGCTTTACTTTTACTTGCTATAATTGGACTTACATGCTCTTTAACGGCACAGTATTTCGCAGCAAAGGCAGCGGCAGGATTTGGAACAGAAGTAAGACATGCATTGTTTAAACACATTCAGACATTTTCCTATGATGAGATTGACAGATTAGGCTCATCTACACTTATTACAAGATTGACAAGTGATTTGAATCAGGTTCAGTCTCAGGTTAATATGTTTTTAAGATTGTTCCTAAGGTCTCCGTTTATTGTGTTTGGCGCAACAATTATGGCATTTACGGTAGATGTTAAGGCAGCACTTGTATTTGTTGTAGCGATTCCCATTCTTGCAGTAATTGTATTTGGAATTATGCTTGCAACAATCCCAATGTATAAAAAAGTTCAGAATGGTTTGGATAAAATTTTATCTGAAACAAGGGAAAATCTATCCGGAACAAGAGTAATCAGAGCATTTAATAAAGAACAGAATGAAATTGATAGTTACAATGAAAGTAATGATGCATTAAATAAATTTCAGATTTTTGTTGGAAAAATATCCGCAGTTATGAATCCACTCACATTCGTGGTAGTAAATTTTGCCATGATTGGAATTATTTATGTAGGGGGAATAAGAGTAGATGCCGGATATCTTACACAGGGAATGGTTGTAGCACTTATCAATTATATGTCACAGATTTTAATAGAATTGATAAAACTTGCAAATCTTATTATTAATCTGACGAAAGCGTTTGCCTGTGCAAATAGAATTGAAGATGTTATGAAAGTTGAATCTTCAATGAAATTTGGAAATGAAACAGAAGGAAAGAATAAAGAAATTGCAGTCGAATTTAAAGATGTTTCACTTATGTATGCAGGTTCTAGTGAAAATACGATAGAAGGACTTAATTTAAAGGTTTTAAAAGGACAGACTATAGGTGTAATAGGCGGAACAGGCTCAGGTAAAACGTCTCTTATAAATATGATTCCAAGATTTTATGATGCAACTAATGGTGAAGTCTTTGTAAATGGAACAAATGTTAAGGAATACACTGAAGAAGGTCTTAGAAATAAAATAGGAATTGTTCCACAAAAAGCAGTTTTATTTAAAGGAACAATTAGAAGTAATCTTTTATGGGGAAATGAGAGTGCAACAGAAAATGATTTGATGGAAGCGTTAAAGCAGGCACAAAGCTATGATTTTGTTATGCAGAAAGAAAATGGAATAGATTCTGTTGTAGAACAAAATGGACGAAATTTCTCAGGTGGACAGAGACAGAGACTTACAATTGCAAGGGCTTTAGTAAGAAAGCCGGAAATTCTTATATTAGATGACAGTTCATCAGCACTTGATTATACAACTGACGCTAATTTGAGAAAAGAGATAGCAAAGCTAAAAGATATGACAGTATTTATCGTATCTCAAAGAACAGCATCAATTATGGATGCAGATCAGATTGTTGTGCTTGATGATGGAAATATTATGGGAATTGGAACCCATAAGGAATTATTAGAAAATTGTGAGGTATATAAGGAAATATATGAATCACAATTTAAAAAGCCGGAAAAGGAGGAAATGTAAGATGAAAGAAAAGACATTGACTCAAAAGCAGGCTTTGGAAAAAGTAATAAAGCATATAAAAAAATATTGGTATTTACTTGGCGGTTCACTATTTTTTGCACTAGTGTATGTTGCTCTTTCATTGTATGTACCAATTCAGTTAGGAAATGCTACAGACCTTATTTTAGGTAGGGGAAAGGTAGACTTTACAGAGATTGGACTTATAGCTGTTAAAATAGCCGCGTTTACTTTAATAGCTGCATTTGCACAGTGGATAATGAATAACTGTAATAATAAAATTACTTATAATGTAGTAAGAGATATTAGAGAAGAAACATTTGAACACTTACAGAAATTGCCACTTAAATATATTGATAGTCATTCTAATGGAGAAACAGTAAGTAAAATAATCACAGATGTAGATCAGTTAGCAGATGGCTTGCTTATGGGATTTTCTCAGTTATTTACAGGTATTGTTACAATTCTATTGACGTTAGTATTTATGCTCACAATAAGTATTAAAATTACATTGGTTGTAGTTTTAGTAACACCTGTTTCTTTATTTGTAGCTAAATTTATTGCAACAAGAACTTATTCAATGTTTAAAAAACAGTCAGAAACAAGAGCTAAGCAGACGGCATTGATAGATGAAGTGATTGGAAATGGAAAAGTTGTAAAGGCTTTTGGAAGAGAAGATGAAGTTGTAGAACAGTTTGATGAAATTAATGAGGATTTAAGAAAATATTATTTAAAGGGTACATTTTTCTCATCAATCACAAATCCGTCAACAAGATTTGTTAACAGTCTTGTTTATGCCGGAGTAGCAATTTCAGGTGGTATTATTGCAATAACAGGAGGAATTACAGTAGGTAATTTACAATGTATTTTAAGTTATGCAAATCAATATACTAAACCATTTAATGAAATTTCAGGCGTTGTTACGGAACTTCAAAATGCGATTGCCTGTGCGGGAAGAGTATTTGCCCTTCTTGAAGAAGAAGCGGAAATTGAAAATAAAGATGCAATAGATATTGAAAATGTATCAGGAAGTGTTGAATTAGACCATGTTAATTTCTCATATACACCTGATAAGAAATTAATTGAAGATTTAAATTTGTGTGTCGAACCGGGTAAAATGATTGCCATTGTAGGACCGACAGGATGTGGAAAGACAACTATAATTAATCTTTTAATGAGATTCTACGACGTTAACAGTGGAAAAATTACGATGGATAGCCATAATATAAAAGATATAACAAGAAAAAGTCTTAGAAAATCTTACGGAATGGTGTTGCAGGAAACATGGCTTAAAAATGGTACGATAAGAGATAATATAGCAATGGGAAAAGAGGATGCAACATTAGAAGAGGTAATAGAAGCAGCCAAGTTATCCCATGCACATAGTTTTATTAAGAGGCTCCCAAATGGATATGATACTGTAATTGGTGATGATGGCGGAAATCTTTCACAGGGACAGAAACAGTTACTATGTATAGCAAGAGTTATGCTTTGCCTTCCACCAATGCTTATTTTAGATGAAGCTACATCATCTATTGATACAAGAACGGAAATACGAATCCAGAAAGCATTTGCTAAGATGATGAAAGGAAGAACAACTTTTATTGTTGCACATAGACTTTCAACTATCAAAGAAGCAGATACAATACTTGTTATGAATGATGGAAAGATTATAGAGCAGGGAAATCATAATCAGCTGCTTGCAAATAAAGGATTTTATTATGAACTTTACAACAATCAGTTTAGTTCAGTAAATTCTTAAACTTTTGCCATTGTATATAGGCAAATGAAAAAAATATAAGGCTAATAATTATTGCACACAAAAATTGCGAGCCATAATTAAAAATTAAAGAGTGGGAAGTTGATGAACCACTAAAAATATGTATAAAAATATAACCTGTTGTCAGGCTTAAGGTTAGCCAGATGACAGGTTTTATTATGTTTGCAACAGGAGAAAAATTAACAGCAACTTCTTTAGAAATATAGCGTAAATGAAGTGAAACAGTTATCAATTCGCTTAAGAGCATTCCCCAGAAATAAGCTTTTATTCCATAAAAAGGAACAAGTAGAAGTAAAAATAATAATCTTATAATTATGGCGGCCATATTATGAATAAACGCAGCAGTAGTTTTTCCAAGACCATGCAAAATAGAGCCAAAAGATATGGACATATACATTAAAGGACATAACCAGGACAGCGTTTTAATATATGAACCGGCACTTGCATGACCAAATATGTCTTTCCCAATAAAATCTCCGAAAAAAATAAAAAAGCCAATACAAAAAATACCTGTAACTAAAGAAAACCATATTGTGAAATTTGTTGTAATTTTTATTTTTTCTTTGTTCCCTGAAACATTTGCGTCAGCAATTGTAGGCATAATCATCATTGCAATAGAATTGCTAATAGCTGATGGAAATGTAATTACAGGCAAAGTTATTCCGGCAAGAATCCCATATAAAGTAAGGGCTGAATTAGAACTTAGGCCGTATTTGACAAGCATAAACGGAATTAGTATAGCTTCCGCACTTTGAAAGAAAGTCAGTAAAATTTTATTAAGAGTAAGAACATAAGAAACGTTAAAAAGCATTTTCATTTTTGAAAAAATGTTTGAAAAATTATCTTTTGAAAAGAACGAAATCCCATAATTTGAGACAACCAATATGCAGTAAACGGTTCCTGCAATTTCAGATAAAATAAGAGAAAAGACAGCAACTTTAGGTGTTAGGGCATACCCTTTAGATGTAAAAATAACATAAAAAATAAACAAGGAAGCTAATTTGAATACCTGTTCTAAAACCTGAGCTATTGATGGGATAAGAGGTTTTTTTAATCCAAGATAAAAACCTACGGTACAGGCATGGAGAACAGTCATAGGTATAGTGTAAGAAGCGTATTTTAAGAGTACGGCACAATTTGGTTCGCCTAAAAAAGAAGCCAAAACATTAGAAAAAAAATACATAATAAACGAGGCGATAACAGCAAGAAATTCAGACATGATAATACTTGCCGTAAATATTGAAAAACTCTTTTTTAAATCTTTACTTTCAGCAACAAATCTTGATACAGCAGTTTGTATTCCACCGCATGAAAGAGAAATAAAGAAAGCAAGTACGGGAAAAATCATTTGAAAAAGGCCAAGCCCTTTAGCACCAATTAAGTTAGATAAGAATATTCTATATAAGAAACCAATAACTCTGCTTGCAATCCCGGAAAATGTAAGCATAATGGTTCCTAAAATAATAGTAGTCTGTTTTGACATAAAATTCTCCATTCTGCTTTTTACTATAAAGAAAAATAAAGCAGAAAATTTATTAGTTCATAATATGATGCAAAGTACTTAAAAATGATTAATGAGAGGGTGAAATTTTGATATATTTAGATAACGCTGCAACTACGGCAGTATGTAAAGAAGCAAAAGAAGCGATGGTTCCGCTTTTAGAAGATGAGTATGGAAATCCATCTGCAAATTATCCTTTTGGAGATAGGGCAGGAAGTATCGTCGAAAGAGCAAGAATAAGGATGGCAGGAATGATTAATGCAAATCCTGAAAATATAATATTTACATCAGGAGGAACTGAATCAGATAATAGTGCTATTCTTAAAATAAAAGATATTGAAAATTCGCATATTATTACAACAAAAATTGAACATCATGCAGTATTAAATACCTGTGAATACGCTAGAAAAAAAGGCGCAGAAGTAACCTACCTAAATGTAAATCCGGATGGAGAAATAAATATTGATGAATTAGAAAAATCTATAAAGGAAAATACAAGGCTTATATCGGTCATGTTTGCAAATAATGAAATAGGAACAATAGAACCGATAGCAAAGATAGGACGTTTAGCAAGAGCATATGGAATAACTTTTCATACAGATGCCGTACAGGCATTTGGGCATGTTCCGATAAATGTTGCAAGGATGAATATTGACATGATGAGCGTAAGTGCACACAAATTTAACGGACCTAAAGGTATTGGGTTTCTCTATGTAAGAAATATAGATGATTTTGAGCCGCTTATATGGGGCGGTGGACAGGAAAATGGAAAGCGTTCAGGAACTGAAAATGTAGCAGGAATTGTTGGAATGGAGCAGGCAGCAATTCAGTCGATTAAGAACATGAGTTATAGAATGCAAAAAGAACAGTATTTGCGTAATTATCTCATAAATCGTGTTATGAATGAAATTGATGATGTAAAACTTAACGGACATAAATTTAAAAGGCTTCCCGGAAATGCAAATTTTAGTTTTAAAAATATAAACGCTGCTAAATTGGTTGAAGATATGGGAAATGAAGGCATTTGTATTTCAGCAGGCTCGGCCTGTGCGGCGGCAGGAGGAAAACCGTCGCAGGTTATTATGGCTATAAATGTTCAGAAAGAGTATGCTTATGGAACAGTAAGAATAACTATATCACATGAAAATACAAGAGATGAAATTGACAGGACAGTAGAAATAATGAAAAAGTTAATAAAACTGCAAAGAGAACAGTAGAAAACTAATGAATTATATAAAAGTAAAAGCATCCGCATAAACATCATTGTTATAAAATAAGTTTGTGTGGATGTTTTTATATGTATTCAATAATCTTTGAATTTCAACAGTAAAATTATGAAATAAAACAGTAAAACTATATCATAAAATATCAAATAAATATAATGAAACAGAGAAGAATGTAATAACTTTGTTACCTAAATATTACATAAGTCCGAAATTTATTAAATAAAGATTAACTTTGTCAAAATCTGTTGTTTTTTGTTGTTTATATGATAGAATGGCTATGGCTATTACGAAAATTATTGGCCTTAAATAACATTACTTAAAGAAAAGTCAGATTACAATAATGCTGGTTAGTAAGAGGAAAGATAATATGAAAATGATGAATAATAAGAAAAACAATAGGACAAGTATAGTTTTAGGCACGATAATGATTGCTATCATAGCAGCTATTATTATTTGTGTAGAAGGAGCAGGATTTGGGCTTGAATCTAAAATGATTAAATCATTAGCAGATAATATACATGAAAATGTACCTGAGGCACAAACTTACAAAAGTAAGTATAGAAAAGCAAACAGACATGATAGTGAAAATGAAACTACAAGAACAAAAAGAGAATATGGAAAATATTTGTTTGTAGGAGATTCCAGATATAAGGGAATGGAAAAAGCAAATGCGACAGATGAAGATGTGTTTATTTGTGAAGTTGGTGAAGGATACGACTATTTGATAAACCAGATGAATAATATAAAGTATGAGATTGATGATAATACAGCATTAATTATAGGATTAGGAGTTAATGACTTAGTAAACATCGACAAATACGTAGATAAAATAAATGAAATGTCACAGACATTTGATTGTCAGATTTATTATATGCTTGTAAATCCTGTAGATGAAGAACAGGAGACATATAGTGGTTATCACATTAAGAATGATGACATAGATTATTTTAATCAGGAAATCATAGACAGATTAGATGAAAATGTCATTGTAATAGACACAAACAGTTATTTGAATGCCATCGGATTTGAAACTCAGGATGGACTTCATTATACAGAAGAAACTTACGAAAATATTTATAATTATACAAAGTCACAGTTATAAAATAATTGTGTATGACACAGGCGGAGGAAGAGATGTTATTTTGCAGTAATCAGTTTATATTTTATTTTTTACCGATAGTGATATTGATATATTTTTTAGTACCAATGAAGTTTAAAAATATATGTTTATTTATCGCAAGCTTAATATTTTATGCAGTCGGTGAAATGAAATATGTTCCATTAATTTTATTATCGCTGACAGTAAATTATTTTGCAGCTATTTTTATCAGAAAATTTCAATATGATAATCAGATACTTGAACATAATGGAGAAGAAAAAAATAATTATGACAAAATAACATTAATCGTAGCTTTAGTATATAACTTCCTGTTTTTATTTGTGTTTAAATATTTTACTTTTTTTACGGGAATAGAAACAAGTCTTACATTACCACTTGGAATTAGTTTTTACACATTCCAGATAGCATCTTATGTTATTGATGTTTATACAAAGAAAACAAAAGCAGAAAAGAACTATATTAACTTAGGAGTTTATCTTTGTATGTTTCCGCAACTTATCGCAGGACCGATTGTTGTATATAAGGACATTGCTAAACAGATAAGAAAAAGAAAAGTATCATTACTTTTATTGCAGGATGGAATAAGAATTTTTATTATGGGTCTTGCATCAAAAATGCTTTTGGCAAATATAATGGGAATGTGCTGGGAGTCAATCAAGACTTACGGAATTGCAAGCATATCAACTCCAATGGCATGGATTGCGATGTTTGCATATACATTCCAGATTTACTTTGATTTTTATGGATATTCACTTATGGCAATAGGTCTTGGAAAAATGTTGGGATTTAAAATTCCAAGAAACTTTAACAATCCATATATATCAACATCCGTTACTGAATTTTGGAGAAGATGGCATATTACTCTTGGAAGCTGGTTTAGAGATTATGTTTATATTCCGCTTGGTGGTAATAGAAAAGGATTTGCAAGAACAATATTTAATATGTTTGTGGTATGGGGACTTACGGGATTGTGGCATGGAGCAAGCTGGAATTTCGTATGTTGGGGATTGTTGTTCTTTGTATTATTGACAATAGAAAAGCTTGGATTAAAAAATATATTAGATAAATATCCTGCACTTGGACATTTATATATAATATTTATAATTCCGATGAGCTGGATGATATTTGCACTTGATAAAATGGGAGACATAAAATTATATTTTGCAAAATTATTCCCAATGATTTCACATGTAAGCACAGAATTTGTAAACAAATTAGATTATGTTGATGCAATAAAACATTACGGAATATTCTTTGTATTTGCAGTTATCTTTAGTTTAAGTATTCCAATGAAGATATTTGAAAAATATAGAAGAACAAAAGTAGCGTCAGTAATTTTGATTATAATATTCTGGGTATGTGTGTATAGAATGAGTACAGCGGCAAGCAATCCGTTTTTGTACTTTAGATTTTAAAAATGATAATAACCTCTTAGTGGATTAAGGTTTAAGTTAATATTTATATTTTAACAGGAGAAAACAGATGGATAAAAAGGCTATATTTGATAAATATGGATTCTTGATTGTGATGGTTGTATCTGTTGTGATTTTTGGAATATTTCTGGGAACAAAAGACATAATAAAATACAACGAAACTAAAAAGATAGCGGAACAGGAAAGTAAAGAGAATAAAGGAAAAAAAGTAATCCAAAGTGATACCGGAGAAATCCAGATAGTTACGGATGAATCGGGAGAAACTCAGACAGAAACCGTTACAGAGGAAAAAGCACATCGTGATTTTGTAACTGTAGACGAATCTTATCTGGATGGGGCATTATTTATAGGTGATTCACGAACACAGACAATATCGTTATATGCAAATTGGGACAAAACAGTATTTTATGCAGAACAGGGTGTGTCCGTATGGAAGATTTTAGATGAAAAAATCGTTAAATCAGGAAAGAAAAAAATAACTGTAAAAAAAGCCCTTGAAAAAAATAAATTTGAAAAAATTTATATAATGCTTGGAATAAATGAAATTGGAACAGGAACAGCAGATACATTTGCTGAGCAATATGGTAAAGTAATAAATACTATTAGAGAAAAACAGCCTGATGCAATAATATTTATTCAAAGTATTATGCATGTGACAAAAAAGAAAGACAAAGAAGAAACTTATATAAAAAATAAGGAAATAGATAAAAGAAATAAGAAACTTAAGGAACTTACAAACGGATACGACATAATATGGCTTGATGAAAACGAAGTGTTTGATAAAAAAGATACAGGGACTCTTGACCCTAAATACACAAGTGATGGGGTTCATCTTATGCCTTCATGTGTGCCAAGATGGAAACAGTTTTTCCTTGAACATGGAATAGTGAAATAGGATAAATTAATTTTTATAATAAAAATGAAAAAACTACAAAACTTCAGATTGTTAAATGAAGTTTTGTAGTTTTTTTAGTTATTCATTAATATTTTTAAAATTAAAATGTTCTATCAGTTGCGTGGCTTTATCAAAACCATATCCTATATTACCGGCAATATGGGCATCGGAGCCTACAGCCACAAGTTTTCCGCCAAGATCTTTATAAAATGAAAGTATATCAAAGTGGGGATTTGCAAAATCCATTCCTTTTGCAAGTGCACCGGTATTAATTTCCAAAGCAATATCTTTATGAATTATTTCTTTAAATATCTGTTCTACAATGTTAAAATAATCGCTACAATTATAGTTTTTATCTTTATTTGGCGCATATCTGACTATGTAGTCTAAATGGCCTAATGTATTGAATGAATTAAACAATTTTAATGCATCAAGTAAAGTTGAAAAATAAGTCCTGAAAGCTTCAGCTTCATTGCGATTTTCCCAAAATTCAGAATAATATGGGTCCATGTTGTCTACAATATGACAGGAGCCAATGACATATTCAAATGGATATGATTGCAAAAAATCAGCATTTTTTTTGTAGTTGTCGCATGTAATGCCAAGTTCAACTCCAATATGAAGATTGATTTTTGAAGAATATTTATTTTTTAATATGTTTAATTCATTAAAATATGAATCGGTATCTATATCAAATGATTCACCCGGAACAGGCCAGAACCAGTCCTGATGGTCAGTGATGCAAATATCTTTCATATTTAAACTTATGGCTTTGCTAATTATATTTTCCAAATCTTCATCTGAATCAGTAGAAAATTTAGAATGTACATGAAAATCAGATAACATAACGTATATTCTCCTTATGTAATATGTATTGCAACTTGTTAATGTTTCAGATTCAGGTATAAATATATATTCCAAACACGTTGTTTTTCTTATTTTTCTGTGCCGTTTATAATAAATAAAAAAGTAAAACTCGCCTAAAGACTCAAACATTACTTTTTTATTTACACTATGCTCGCAAAATTGCGAAAAACTTCCTATCGTTTGTTATATATATTTATACTGAATCTGAAATAATTACAAATTAGCAAAGAAAAAATTTATGAGTAGAATATAACAAATTTTGCTGAAAATTACTATATTAATGAGAAGATAAAAGTAAAAACGTTTTATTTGTCAAAAAATTAACAAAATATGAGAAAAATGCAAAAAACTTCTTGATATTTGGAAAGTATTTATGTAGAATAATCAATAGGTTAATATTAATTAACAAAATAAATCTTATTTAATAGGAGGACAATTAAATGTCAGTTAAAGTTGCAATTAACGGTTTTGGACGTATCGGACGTCTTGCATTCAGACAGATGTTTGGAGCAGAAGGTTATGAAGTAGTAGCTATCAATGACTTAACAAGTCCTAAGATGTTAGCTCACTTATTAAAGTATGATTCATCACAGGGTAAATATGACAAGGCTGAAACAGTTTCAGCTACAGATGATTCAATCATCGTTGATGGAAAAGAAATCAAGATTTACGCAGAAGCTGATGCTTCAAAGTGTCCTTGGGGCGAATTAAAAGTAGACGTAGTATTAGAATGTACAGGTTTCTATACATCTAAGGCTAAAGCACAGGCTCATATCGATGCTGGTGCTCGTAAGGTTGTTATTTCAGCTCCAGCTGGAAACGATCTTCCAACAATCGTTTACAATACAAACCACGAAACATTAAAGGCAGATGATACAATCATTTCAGCTGCTTCATGTACAACAAACTGCTTAGCACCTATGGCTGATGCACTTAACAAGTACGCTCCAATCCAGAGTGGTATCATGTTAACAATTCATGCTTACACAGGTGACCAGATGACTCTTGACGGACCACAGAGAAAAGGTGATTTAAGAAGATCAAGAGCTGCAGCAGTTAATATCGTACCTAACTCAACAGGTGCTGCTAAAGCTATCGGATTAGTTATTCCAGAATTAAACGGAAAATTAATCGGTTCTGCACAGAGAGTTCCAGTTCCAACAGGTTCTACAACAGTTCTTACAGCTGTAGTTAAAGGAAAAGATATCACAGTTGAAGGTATCAATGCAGCTATGAAGGCAGCTTCAAACGAATCTTACGGATACAATGAAGACGAAATCGTATCAAGCGATATCGTTGGAATGAGATATGGTTCATTATTTGATGCTACACAGACAATGGTATCAAAGGTTGATGATGATACTTATGAAGTACAGGTTGTTTCATGGTATGACAATGAAAACTCATACACAAGCCAGATGGTTAGAACAATCAAATACTTCTCAGAATTAGCATAATAAATAAGAAATCTTTAAATAAGATCCATAAGGGTCCGGTCTTAATTGGACCGGACCCTTTTATATTGCGCTGATAAAATGAATGCCACATCTATATGGATGTACATTTCATGGGCGCATATAATCTTGGAATAAAGTTTATACTGATTCCGGGATTTATGAGACTACGCGTATGACGCGCTTAAATGAAAGGAGCACATATAATGCTTAATAAGAAATCAGTAGATGATATCAATGTAAAAGGACAGAGAGTGTTAGTTCGTTGTGACTTCAACGTACCATTACAGGATGGAAAAATCACAGACGAAAACCGTTTAGTAGCAGCTTTGCCAACAATAAAGAAATTAATAGCTGATGGTGGAAAGGTAATCCTTTGCTCACATCTTGGAAAGCCAAAGGGAGAACCAAAGCCGGAATTATCATTAGCACCAGTTGCAGTAAGACTTTCAGAATTATTAGGACAGGAAGTTAAATTCGCAGCAGATCCTGAAGTAGTAGGACCAAATGCTAAGGCTGCAGTTGAAGCAATGAAAGACGGAGAGGTTATTCTTCTTGAAAACACACGTTATCGTGCAGAAGAAACAAAGAACGGAGAAGAATTCAGCAAAGAATTAGCTTCACTTTGTGATGTATTTGTAAATGATGCGTTCGGAACAGCTCACAGAGCACATTGTTCAAACGTTGGTGTAACAAAATTTGTTGACACAGCAGTTGTAGGATACTTAATGCAGAAGGAAATCGATTTCCTTGGAAACGCAGTTAACAATCCGGAAAGACCATTCGTAGCTATCCTTGGTGGAGCAAAAGTTTCATCAAAGATTTCAGTTATTGAAAACCTTCTTGAAAAGGTTGATACATTAATCATCGGTGGTGGTATGGCATACACATTTATGGCTGGTCTTGGTGAAGAAGTAGGTAAATCACTTCTTGAAGAAGATTACAAAGAATATGCTGTAAACATGATGAAGAAAGCTGAAGAAAAGGGTGTTAAGTTATTAATCCCTGTCGATACAGTAGTTGGAGATAACTTCTCAAATGACTGCAACTTCAAGGTTGTAGGACGTGGAGAAATCCCAGCTGATATGGAAGGTTTAGATATCGGACCAAAGACAGCAGAATTATTTGCTAATGCTATTAAAGGAGCTAAGACAGTTGTATGGAACGGACCAATGGGATGTTTCGAAATGCCTAACTTTGCTAATGGTACAATTGCAATTGCTAAAGCTATGGCAGATCTTAAAGATGCTACAACAATCATCGGTGGTGGTGATTCAGCAGCGGCAGCTAACCAGTTAGGATTTGGTGATAAGATGTCACATATTTCAACAGGTGGTGGAGCTTCTCTTGAATTCCTCGAAGGTAAGGAATTACCAGGTGTTGCAGCAGCAAACGATAAGTAGGATATACAATATTATATAAGGCATCATCAGCAGTTAAAGGCTTAATATGCTTTTAACTGATATGTCTTAAATATAGAGGAGATTATATAATTATGAGAAAGAAAATTATCGCAGGTAACTGGAAAATGAACAAAACTCCTAGTGAGGCAGTTGCTTTAATCAATGAATTAAAACCTTTAGTAGCTAATGAAGATGTAGATGTAGTATTTTGTGTACCAGCTATTTCAATAGTACCGGCTATGGAAGCAGCAAAGGGTTCAAACATCAACATCGGTGCTGAAAATATGTATTTTGAAGAAAGTGGTGCATATACAGGAGAAATAGCTCCTAACATGTTAACAGATGTTGGAGTTAAGTATGTTATCATTGGACATTCAGAAAGAAGAGAATATTTCGCAGAAACAGATGCAACAGTAAATAAGAAAGTATTAAAAGCTTTTGAACATGGTATTACACCTATTATTTGCTGTGGTGAAACTCTTGAACAGAGAGAACAGGGTGTTGCAGTTGATTTCATCCGTCAGCAGATTAAGATTGCATTCTTAAATGTAACAGCAGACCAGGCTAAGGAAGCAGTTATCGCTTACGAACCAATCTGGGCTATTGGAACAGGTAAGACAGCTACATCTGATCAGGCAGAAGAAATTTGTGCAGCAATCAGAGAATGTATCGCAGAAGTATATGATGATGCAACAGCAGCAGCTATCAGAATTCAGTATGGTGGTTCAATGAATGCTGGAAATGCAGCAGAATTACTTGCTAAACCTGACATAGATGGTGGTTTAGTTGGTGGTGCAAGCCTTAAAGCAGAATTTGGAAAGATTGTCAACTATAATAAATAAGATTTTAAATAAGGGTTGTTGCAACAAAATTGCATCAGCCCTTTATTGAAGAACAGATTGAGTATTTAATAACAATTAACTATTATCAGATATTAAATTTAAGGAGTAAGTTTTAAAATTAAAATTCTTTTGTTTAATATCAGACAAAAAATTCGTTAGGAATATGAATATGAAGAAAAGAAATAAAATAATTATAAGATTAGTGTCTACATTGGCAGTTATGCTATGTGTAACAGGAGTAACCCATATACAGGCAAAGAATGTATATGCTAAGAAAACAATAACAATGACAACAAAGTCAATTCCTTCAGAAATAAAAAAGTATTCTAATTATAACAAATATACGAAGTATACAGTGGCTTTTAATTATTATATGAAGCAATTAGAAAAAGCAGGCGGTGGTAAATTTATTATAAAAAAAGGCACATACGAAATGTCTAATTCTGTATATATTCCATCAAATGTTCAGGTTGTGTTGAAGAATGGAGTTGTATTAAAAAATATATATCAAACTGGTGGAGCAGGATATCCACCATCAAATAATGTATTTTCATTATGTCCACCATCAAAAAGCAAGATAAAAGGGTCATGTAAAAAAGTAAGTGGTGCAAAGAACATTTCAATAACAGGTAAAGGGAATGCTACAATTGACAATAATTTTGTTGAAGGTGGAGGAACAATTGTAATATCCCACAATAAAAATGTAAAAGTTTCAGGAATAACATTTAAAAATCAGAATGGAGGACATTTCCTTGAAATAACAGGTGTAGAGAATGTTGTTATTGAAAATTGTACATTTAAAGGTTCTAAAGCAAGTACAAGGGCTAAAAATTATATGAAAGAGGCTATTAATCTTGATACTCCGGACCCTGAAACACATGGCCTTAATGCAGTGTGGGTTGCACAGGATAGAACAGATAATAAAAATATAACAATAACAAACAATGTATTTGATGGAGTTACACGTGGTGTTGGTACACATAAGTATTCACAGAAGAATGGTGAAAATGTTTATCACGAAAATGTAGTAATAACTAATAATACATTTAAAAATATTTTTGACAATGGTGTATTTATACTTAACTGGAAGAATGCAACCATTGAAAATAATACTTTTAACAAAATTGGATTAAAGAGTAAGAAAGCTTATAGTAGTGGAGCACATGCTATTTCAGGAGGCGGAATAGAAGGCATACATGTAAAAAATAATACATTCTCTAATGTTAAGAGAAATCCAATATATTTTTGTGTGCAGCAGAATGTAGGCTCTGCAAGCAGCTACTCAAAAGTAAAGACTAATATTACAAAAGAACAGACTGAGGAAATGTTAACCAACACAGTTAGTAACTGTGGTTATGATATGAATGTTATTTTCAAAGGATACGATATTTTGTATTTCAGAGGAAATAGCGAAAGAACCCGTGAGAATGCAGTGGCAATTAATTTGAAGAAGCAGGAAATTTCATGGGGAATAGAAAAATAAAGTTTAATTTAAGGAGAGAAAAATGAGCAAAAAACCAACAGTTTTAATGATTTTAGACGGATATGGATTAAATGAAAATGCAAAAGCAAATGCTGTTGCAGAAGCTAAAAAGCCTGTAATGGACAAGCTTATGGCAGAATATCCTTTTGTAAAAGGTTATGCAAGTGGAATGGCAGTAGGCCTTCCTGACGGACAGATGGGAAATTCTGAAGTAGGTCATTTAAATATGGGTGCAGGAAGAATTGTATACCAGGAATTAACAAGAATCACAAAAGAAATTCAGGATGGAGATTTCTTTAAGAATGAAGAGTTAGTTAAGGCAATGGAAAATTGCAAGAAAAACAACAGTGCATTACACATCTTTGGATTATTATCAGACGGTGGTGTACACAGCCATAATACACATATTTATGGAACAATTGAAATGGCTAAGAAATTTGGTCTTGAAAAGGTATATGTACATGCATTCTTAGATGGTAGAGATACACCTCCTGCATCAGGAAAAGATTATGTTCAGGAATTAGTAGATAAGATGGCTGAAATTGGTGTTGGAAAGATTGCTTCAATTTCAGGACGTTACTATGCAATGGATAGAGATAATAACTGGGATAGAGTTGTTAAGGCATATGATGCTATTACAAAGGGAGAAGGAAATAAAGCTACAGACCCTGTACAGGCAGTTGCAGATTCATACGCAGTAGATAAGACAGATGAATTTGTTATTCCTACAGTAATTATGGAAAATGATGCTCCTGTAGCAACAGTAAATGACAAAGATTCTGTTATTTTCTGTAACTTCAGACCAGACAGAGCACGTCAGATTACAAGAGCATTCTGTGCAGATGATTTTGATGGATTTGATAGAGGAAAAAGATTAGATTTAGTATTTGTATGCTTTACAGAATATGATGTTACAATTCCTAACAAATTAATCGCATTTAAGAAAGTTGAAATTAGAAATACATTTGGTGAATATTTAGCTGCACATAACATGACTCAGGCTAGAATTGCTGAAACAGAAAAATATGCTCATGTTACATTCTTCTTTAATGGTGGTGTAGAAGAACCAAATAAGGGAGAAGATAGAATTTTAGTAAATTCACCTAAAGAAGTAGCAACATATGACCTTAAGCCTGAAATGAGTGCTTATGAAGTATGTGATAAGCTTGTAGACGCAATTAAAGGACAGAAATATGATGTTATTATCATTAACTTTGCAAATCCTGACATGGTAGGACACACAGGTGTTGAATCAGCAGCTATCAAGGCTATTGAAGCAGTAGATGAATGTGTAGGCAGAGCAGTAGAAGCTATTAAGGAAGTTGATGGACAGATGTTTATCTGTGCTGACCACGGAAATGCTGAGCAGTTAGTTGACTATGAAACAGGCGAACCATTTACAGCTCACACAACAAATCCTGTACCATTTATCTTAGTAAATGCTGATCCTAAGTATAAATTAAGAGAAGGTGGATGCTTAGCAGACATCGTTCCTACATTAATCGAATTAATGGGAATGGAACAGCCAAAAGAAATGACAGGAAAATCATTACTTGTAAAATAATAAATAGAGAGGTCAATGTAGAACTCTTTGACTTAATTGAATAAAAATAAGTAACAGGGAAACACTAGTAAAATAGTGTTTCCCTGTTTATGTATAAAGAATGTATATAACAGTGTTTATGTATAAAGAATGTATATAAATTTGTTTTATATAAAAGACATATATAACGTTATCTAAATAGTAAGTGCTTCGTGAAAATAGTAAGGCATAGTAGATTGAAAAATCTTTATATATTAACGGAACATTAAATAATATAGGAGAAATTGGGTGCTAAAAATGCATCTGATAGAGAATATGGAACAATATTTAAAGATTGTAAATGTAAAAGCAAGAGAAATTTTAGATTCACGTGGAAATCCTACAGTTGAAGCAGAAGTTACGGTTAGAGGGGAAAATCCAAAAACTGATTTGATTACAGGAAGAGCAACCGTACCGTCCGGTGCATCAACAGGAAAATTTGAAGCAGCGGAGATTAGAGATGGTGAAGATAGATATTTAGGAGCCGGTGTAAAAAAAGCTGTAACAAACGTAAATACAATAATAAATGAAATGCTTATAGGACAAAATGCACTTAATCAAAGAAGAATTGACAGAATGATGTTAAGTGAAGACGGAACAGATAATAAATCAAAATTAGGTGCAAATGCAATATTGGCTGTTTCGATGGCTAATTTAAATGCATGTGCAAAAGCATTAAATATTTTTACTTACAAATTTACAGGAGGCATAAGTGCGTGCAAAATGCCTATGCCCATGATGAATATTTTAAACGGAGGTGCTCATTCATCTAATAATATAGACGTGCAGGAATTTATGATTTTACCTGTTGGAGCGACAACATTTAAAGAAGGATTGAGATGGTGTGCAGAAGTTTACCATGCACTGAAAAAATTATTAAAAGACAAAAATTTATCTGTTGCAGTTGGTGATGAAGGTGGATTTGCACCGGATTTAAATAACGAAATGGAAGTACTTGATTTAATTATTGAAGCAGTTAAAAAGGCAGGATATATTCCTGAAAAAGACTTTAAAATATCTTTGGATGTAGCAGCTTCAGAATGGAAAGCAGAAGTTACAGGAAAATACAAATTACCTAAAAAAGGAATCGAATTGACAACAGATGAATTAATAGATATGTGGAGTGATATTGTTGACAGATATCCGATATTTTCAATAGAAGACCCATTAGATGAAGAAGATTGGGATGGATGGAAAAAGATTACTGAGAAATTAGGTAGAAAAATCCACTTAGTCGGTGATGATTTATTTGTTACAAATGTAGAGAGATTAAAAAAGGGAATAAAAGAGAAATGTGCAAATGCAATATTGATAAAACCAAATCAGATAGGAAGTATAACAGAAACGATTAAAGCTGTGCAAATGGCACAAAGTCATGGATATATAGCTATCATGTCACATCGTTCAGGAGAAACAGAAGATACAACTATTGCAGATTTGGCGGTAGGGCTTAATACAGGTTTTATAAAAACAGGGGCACCATGTAGAAGTGAAAGAACAGCAAAATATAACCAGTTATTGAGAATTGAAGAAAAATTATAAATAAAAGTAGAAATAAAGTTGACAAACGATGAGAAAAACAATACAATACCTACTAAACAAATGGGAAAAATTGGAAATAAACAAAAGATAAAATAAAAAGGAGGAAACAACTACTGCAGTCAGTGTGGCAGTAAACAAACAGAATGAAATAAAAATACAGAGAGTAATGTAGTGACGAATGAAAAAAGTGCTTCTGTAAGTACAGGTACAGCAAAATCAAAAAGTAAAAGTATAAATTCAAGTATAAGTAAAAAAGCAAGTGACGACTCAAAAAATAAAAAGACTGATAAAAAGAAGAAAAATGCAGATAGCAAACAAAATGAAACAGAAGATGTAACTATTCAGGAAACAACGATAGAGACTACCAAGTCTGATGAAACAGAATCCATAGAAGAACAACAAAATACAGAGATAGTACAAAGCAAAAGTGAAAATATAGAAATAGAAACTGAAATCAGTAATTTACAGGAATTAATGAATGAAGGCAATCAGCAATAGGAAGAAATTTAGATGATAAAATTAGAAAAGATTGGAATAATTACTTGATAATAGCATACAAATATGATAATATTTATGTATTCGCGTTTGAATAGGTATAGAAGGAAACGAAATGAATGAAGTTCATTTTCAATAAATGTTTCCGACGACTAGCCGCTGACCCAAGGGAGGGGGCAATACATACTAATAGGAGGTTCGAAATGATTACATTATTAAGAGTATTATCAGTGATATACATTATCATCTGTGTAGTTATAACAGTAGTAATACTACTTCAGGAAGGAAAGCAGGCTGGACTTACAGGAGCAATCAGTGGTGCAGCAGAATCATACTGGGGAAAGAATAAAGGACGTTCAATGGAAGGAAAATTAGAAAAGATTACAAAGGTTATGATTGTTTTATTCTTTGTACTTTCAATTGTTCTTAATATGAAGTTCTTAAATTTTTAGGATAATTATGATTTTTAAAGTGTTCCTTTTAGGAACACTTTCTTTTTATTATAAAAAGAAAAAATGGCTAAAATAATTATAGAAATAAATTTGAAATGAAGAGATTTCATTTGAAAAATAAATGCATAAATAGAAAGTATTTTACAAATTTATAATAATAGAGTAAGGAGAAATCATGGAATTAATTAATGAAAGAAAGAAAATCATATTAGATTTAATGAATGATAAAAACTATGTTCCTATGAAAATAAAAGAATTAGCAATAATATTAAATGTAAAAAAGGAAGATAGAGGATTATTAGAAATAGTCTTAAATGAATTAATAAATGAAGGAAAGATATCTGTTTCAAAAAGAGGAAAGTATTCGATAGCAAAAGAAACATTAGTTACAGGTATATTTACTGCACATGAAAAAGGATACGGATTTGTTACTGTAGAGGGTGAAGAAGAGGATTATTTTATTCCGGCTGCGAATGTTAATAATGCTTTTCACCATGATACGGTTTTAGTTGCAGTATTACCTGAAGACAAAACTAAGAATGATGGAACAAGAAAAAGAAGAAAAGAAGGTAAAATTGTAAAAATCATATCCCATGAAATAACAGAAGTTGTTGGATTATTTGAAAAAAGCAAAAACTTTGGATATGTATTACCGGATAATCAAAAAATTGTAAAAGATATATATATTCCACTCAAAGCATCTATGGGGGCTGTTAACGGACATAAAGTAGTTGCCAAGATTACTGATTATGGAAAGGAAGGAAGAAAGCCGGAAGGAAAAATAGTTGAAATTATAGGTCATGTAAATGACCCGGGAGTAGATATTTTATCTATCGTTAAAGCTTATGATATACCTACAGAGTTTCCGGAAGATGTAATGGAACAGATAGAGAACATACCTGATTATGTAAGAGAAGAAGAAAAGAACGGAAGAAAAGATATTAGAAACTGGCAGACTGTAACAATAGATGGAGAAGATGCTAAAGATTTAGATGATGCTATCACAATCTCTAAGAAAAATGGAGTTTATACTTTAGGAGTTCATATTGCGGACGTAAGTAATTATGTTACGGAAAATTCTCCATTAGATAAAGAAGCTAGAAAAAGGGCCACAAGTGTTTATTTAGTAGACAGGGTAATACCAATGCTTCCACATAAATTGTCTAATGGTATTTGCTCATTAAATCAGGGAGAAGACAGACTTGCACTTAGCTGTATTATGGAAATCGATGAAAATGGGAATATTATAAGTCATGAAATAGTGGAAACATTAATTAATGTAGACAGAAGAATGTCTTATACACAGGTAAGGGATGTACTTATAGGTGAAAAAGAGGCATGCGAAAAACATAAAGATTTCATTTCGATGTTTAAGTTAATGAAAGAATTGTCTGATATTTTGCGAAAGAAAAGATATGGAAGAGGAGCAATTAATTTTGAATTCCCTGAATGTAAAATTAAATTAGACGATAAAGGAAGAGTTATTTCCATTGAACCCTATGAGAGAAATTCAGCAACTAAAATTATAGAAGATTTTATGCTTATGGCAAATGAAACGGTTGCAGAAGAGTATTATTGGCAGGAACTCCCATTTGTATATAGAAATCATGATAAGCCGGATGTCGAGAAAATGACACAACTTGCTACATTTATAAATAACTTTGGATATCATATAAAGATGATGGGAGATGAAATTCATCCAAAAGAACTTCAGAAGTTATTAGAAAGTGTGGAAGGAACAAGTGAAGAAGCTTTGATAAGCAGAATTACTTTGCGTTCAATGAAGAGAGCAGAATATACTCCGGAATGTAAAGGACATTTTGGATTATCAGCAAAATATTACTGCCATTTTACATCTCCAATACGAAGATATCCTGATTTGCAGATACACAGAATTATTAAAGAAAATATTCATGGCAAGTTAAATGAAAAATATATAAGACATTACAATACAATTTTGCCTGATATAACTAAGAATTGTAGTATAAACGAAAGACGTGCTGATGATGCAGAAAGGGATACTGAGAAATTAAAGAAAGTTGAATATATGAGAAGTTATATCGGAGAAGAATTTGAAGGTGTAATTTCAAGTGTTACCGGCTGGGGAATGTATGTTGAGTTGCCTAATACAATAGAAGGAATGGTTCACGTAAGCAATATGGAGGATGACCATTATATATATGATGAACCAACATATTCTCTTGTAGGTGAACATACAAAAAAGACATACAAACTAGGACAGTCTGTAAAGGTTAGGGTTGTTCATACAGATAAGATGACAAAAACAATAGATTTTGTACTAGCATAATCAAAATATATACAAATTTATAGTGAAATTAGTAATAAAATGATGTAAAATTGTATGGAAAAAGTTGTAAAGTTAATATGGAAAGGTGAAGATATGGCAAAGGCGGCAAATAGATTAATTGCAAATAATAAAAAGGCCCGCCATGACTATTTTATTGAAGATACTTATGAGACCGGAATTGTACTTCATGGTACTGAAGTTAAGTCTTTAAGACAGGGAAAATGTAGCATTAAAGAGTCATTTATCCGAATAGAAGATGGAGAAGTGATTATTTATGGAATGCACATAAGCCCATATGAAAAGGGAAATATCTTCAATAAAGATCCGCTTAGACCAAAGAAATTAATGATGCATAAATATGAAATAAATAAACTTGTTGGTAAAATTAAAGAAAAAGGTTTGACATTAGTACCTTTGCAGGTTTATTTTAAAGGAAGTCTGGTAAAAGTGGAAATTGGTTTGGCAAGAGGTAAAAAATTATACGATAAGAGAGACGACATTGCAAAACGAGACCAGAAACGTGAGCATGAGCGTGAATTTAAAATACAGAATTTGTAAATGATGCATGACTATAAAAATAATCTGTAAGATATATTTTGGTACTGACAGCATAAAAATACAAAATTAATTTTAAAGGAGAAGAGATATGTTTGTAGAAGATATGGTACATTTAGGAAAAGTTCGTTCAGAAATAAGAGAAATATTTGAATATGGAAATAAACGTAAACAGGAAATTGGTGCAGAAAATGTATTTGATTTCAGTATTGGTAATCCAAGTGTTCCTGCTCCGGAAAGTGTAAAGAAAGCAATTATTGATATTGTTGAAAATGGCGATCCGGTAGCTACACATGGTTACACATCAGCACAGGGGGATGCCCATGTAAGAGATACAATTGCTAATTATATAAATAAAAAATTTGGAACAGATATAACAAAAGATAATATCTATATGACTTGTGGTGCAGCAGCATCTCTTACAATCGTATTGAATGCAATAATGGAAAAGGATGAAGAATGTATCGTATTTACGCCGTTCTTCCCTGAATATACTATTTTTATTAAGGAGTCAGGTGCTAAGGTTGTACAGGTTCCGGGAGAAGAAGGAACATTTCAGATTGACATGGAAAAATTTGAAGCAGCAGTAAATGAAAAGACTAAAGCAGTTATTGTTAATTCACCTAACAACCCGTCAGGTGTTGTGTATTCAGAAGAAACAATAGTTAAAATGTGTGATATCCTTAGAAAAAAAGAAAAAGAATATGGACATCCTATTTTCTTAATTACTGATGAACCATATCGTGAATTAGTATATGATGATATTGATGTACCATATATGATTAATTATTATGATAATACATTTGTATGTTATTCATACAGTAAAGCATTATCATTACCTGGAGAAAGAATTGGTTACATAGTTGTGTCAAACAAAATGGTTGACAGCAAGGATGCATATGCAGCTGTATGTGGAGCAGGAAGAGTATTAGGATATGTATGTGCACCAAGTTTATTCCAGAAGGTTATTGAAAGATGTATTGATGACACAGCAGATATTTCGATATATAAAACTAACAGAGATTTATTATATAACAGTCTTACGGAAATGGGATTTGAATGCGTATATCCCGATGGAGCTTTCTATTTATTTGTAAAAGCAATGGAGGATGATGCAAAAGCATTTTGTGAAAAAGCAAAAGAACAGGAATTGTTGCTTGTTCCTGCAGATAGTTTTGGTACACCGGGATATGTGAGAGTATCATATTGTGTACAGACAGAGCAGATTGAAAAAGCATTGCCTGCATTTAAAAAGTTAGCAGATAGTTATAAGTAAAAATAAATCGATTAGTACTATAGGAGTTGCAAATATAATTGGCAACTCCTATAGTATGTAAGTAAAAGATAGTGATATATGATGTTGATGAAGAGTAGTATTACAAGAAATCATGTTATGTGACAAAGAATGCAACATTGCATACTTACATCATAATATTAAAAACTAGGAGGAAAAAAATGGGTCAGTATAGTTGCGAATTTTGTAGCAATTATGTATATGATGAAGAATATGAAGAATATGGATGCGTTGTAAGCATGGATGAAGATGATTATGCAAGACAGTTGCAGAATCCTACGGCAAGCTGTCCGTATTTTTCTTATGGTGATGAATACAGAATTGCAAGAAAGCAATAAGGTGATTTATGACAGAAAATGATTACAGAAAAATAAGTAACAAAATAAGAAAATATAAATATGGAGAGCAGATAGTAAGAAAACTTAATTTTTTTTCAACATCTGTTGTTTATATTATTTATATTTTAGTTGTTGTGTTTATGATTATAACTAAGGAATGTGATGTTATAAGGATTGTTGCTGTCACGGCAGTTTCATTTATAGGTGTATCTTATTTTAGAAAAAAATTTGATGCACCGCGTCCTTATACGGTATATAATTATGAACCAATAATAAAAAAGGAAAAAGAAGGGAATTCATTTCCAAGCAGACACGTATTTTCAGCTTTTGTTATAGCAACTACATTCATATATGCTAACTTAGAATTAGGCATATGTTTATTTGCTATAAGTTGTTTGATAGCTGTGCTGCGTGTTATCGGAGGTGTTCATTTCCCAAAGGATGTAATCGTAGGAGCGATTACAGGAAGTATATGTGGGGTTTTAGGAAGTCTGTTATTTATAGCTATTAGATAAAAGCAGATTATAATTATTCAAGGTTAAAAAATAAATTATACAGAATGGAAAGGTTAAAAACCTAATAAGGAGTAACTATGGAAAATAAAAGAGTTAAGGATATGACAAAGGGAAACCCTGCAAAATTACTTCTTCAGTTTACAATTCCTTTGTTGATAGGTAATGTATTTCAGCAACTTTACAATATGGTAGATTCTATTGTTGTAGGAAACTTTGTTGGTGAAAATGCTTTAGGAGCTATTGGTACAACTAATTCATTACAGTTCTTTTTCTTTTCGCTTGTTTTAGGATTATCAATAGGAATTGGGATTGTAGTTTCACAATACTTTGGTTCATCAGATGAAGAAAACGTAAAGAATACAATAGGTAACGCAATATGGGCAATTTCGATTTGCTCAGTATTAATGTCGTTAGTAGGATTCTTCCTTGCAAGACCGGCACTTGTATTAATGAATACTGATCCGGCAATATTAGAAGATGCAGTTATATATTTAAAAGTTACTGCAATTGGTTTTATTTGTGTAGGAATGTATAATGGTGTATCAAGTATTTTAAGAGCACTTGGAGATACTAAGACACCACTTACATTTTTAATTGTAGCCAGTTTGATAAATGTAGCATTAGATTTGCTTTTTGTACTCCAATTTAAATGGGGTGTTGTTGGCGTTGCAGTAGCTACGGCATTTGCACAATTGATATCAGCAGTGGCATGTATTATATATGCCGTTAAATGTACAACATTTTTCAGACTTACAAAAGAAAACTTAAAGATAAAAAAAGCAATATTATATAAATGCTTACAGTTAGGAATTCCGGTTGCATTGCAAAATGCATTGATAGCTGTTTCACTTATTGTTTTACAGGGAGTAGTAAATGGATTTGGTGCAACATTTACAACGGCATTTACAGTTGTTGCAAGAATTGAACAGTTAGTTCAGCAGCCATTTATGTCATTAGGTTCAGCCATTTCTACATTTACAGGACAGAATATGGGAGCAGGAAATGTAAAGCGTGTAAAACAGGGATTTTTCTCTGGTACAATTATAAGTACAGTATTTGCATTGGCTGTATTACCAATATTCTGGGGATTTGCACCACAGATAATATCTATATTCGGAAAGAGCCCGGATGTAATTGCAATAGGTACTGTAGGTCTTAGAATAGATAGTTGCTTTTTAGCATTTTTAGGATTAATTTATACTACTAGAAATGTCTTGAATGGAGCAGGAGATGCAATGTTCTCATTAATGACAGGAATAGTAGAAATGTGCGGAAGAATATTCCTTGCAAGACCACTTACGATGGTGCCTATGTTTGGAAGATATGGTGTATTTTTTGCAACAGGACTTACATGGTTCTTAAACGGAACAATAAGTTTAGTAAGATATAAACGTGGCAAATGGAAAAAATTAAATGTAATTTCAAAGATAAGTGAGAACTAACAATAAAACGAGGTGATGTATTTGGCAAAATTAATTGAAAATAAAGAAGAAATTGAAAAAGTTATTCTTGTGGCTGTATCATTAGATGATAGCAATGATGCGGATGAATCATTAGATGAGTTAGAAGAACTTGTAAACACTGCAGGTGCACAGGTAGTTGGAAGAACAATTCAAAATAGAGAGGCAGTTCATCCGGGAACTTATGTAGGTAAGGGAAAAGTCGAAGAATTAAAAGATTTGATATGGGAGACACAGGCAACAGCTATTGTGTGTGACGATGAGTTAACACCTGCTCAATATAAAAATTTAGAAGATGAACTTAACGTAAAAGTTATGGACATAACCTTAATTATATTAGATATTTTTGCAGGCAGGGCAAAAACTGCAGAAGGAAAAATACAGGTAGAACTTGCTCAGCTTAGATACAGATCATCAAGACTTATTGGTATGAAAAATCTATCAAGACAGGGTGGTGGAATCGGAACAAGAGGTCCCGGAGAAAAGAAACTTGAAGTTGACAGAAGATTAATAAGGGACAGAATTTCTCAGTTAAAAGCAGAAGTTAAAGATATGGAAGCACATAGAAATGTTACACGAGCTAAGAGATCTCAGAATCCTGTGCCTGTAGCAGCAATTGTTGGATATACAAACGCAGGTAAATCTACATTATTAAATACTCTTACGGATGCAAAAGTTTTAGAGGAAGATAAGTTATTTGCTACGCTTGATCCTACAACAAGAAATTATAAACTTCCTGACGGACAGGAGATTTTGTTGACAGATACAGTTGGATTTATCCGAAAACTTCCACATCATTTAATAGATGCATTTAGAAGTACATTAGAGGAAGCAAAATATTCAGATATTATTATACATGTAATTGATAGTTCAAATCCACAGATGGATAAAAATATACATGCTGTGTATGAAACATTAGAACAGTTAGACGTAAAAGATAAAATTATAATTACAGTATTTAACAAGCAGGACAGACTTGAAAATAAGCCGATTTTAAGAGATTTTAAGGCTGATTATATTGTTAATGCTGCAATAAAAAATAAAGTTGGTATTGAGGAGTTAAACGATGCCATAAGCAAAGCTCTTAAATCGATGAGAGTTCATATTGAAAAAGTGTTTTCATATGCTGATGCCGGTAAGCCCGGTCTTATAAGAAAATATGGACAATTATTGAAAGAAGAATATAGAGATGATGGAATTTATGTTGAGGCATATGTTCCGTCAGAAATGATGGACAGACTATAAATTTACAAAGGAGACAATAAAATGGTAAAGAAAATTAAAAACAATGATTTTAGCGAAGTAGAAGCAAGTAAAATAGCGATAGTTAATTTTTCAGTTACAGGAAATGAATCATGCCAGATAATGGAACAGATAATTAATGAAACAGCTGATGAATATGCAGGAAAAGTTGATTTTTATAGAGCTAATATTGCAATAAATCAGGAATCACCTAAAAAATACGATGTTGAAAATATTCCGGCTGTAACAATGTTCATCAATGGTAAGATAGATGCTACAAGAACAGGATTCCAGCCAAAGGAAATAATAGAAGCCTGGATTGAAAGCAAATTATAATATTAAAAAATTAAATTCATTTGTGATATATTAAAAAAGTTTATTTCAATAGCGAAAGATAAAAATATGAGTTTATTTTAATAGTTAAAGTTTAAGCTGCTCATTATTAAAATAATAAAAAAAATAAAATAATAAAAAGATAGATTTTTGAATTAACGTATCGCTTATTAATCGTTTAATTAAATACGAAACGAAGCGATATGAAATTTCCAAATCTATCTTTTTTATTATTGAATTAAATTAATTACAATAGCGTTGATTTAAAAACTGATTCCGATTCCAACAGCTCCGGGACCAGTATGACATGCAATACTTGCAGATAAAGGCCCATAGAATACTTTCGCATTTGGAAAAGCTTCTTTTACCATTCCAAGCCAGTTTTCAATTTCTTCTTCTGATAATCCAGCACCTGCGGCACCAACTTTTAACCTGGATATATCATTATGTGAAAAACGACCGGCAATTTCGCTTTTTAAAGCTTCAAGCATCTTATCCTGACACTTTTTCATACTTCTTGCCTTTGCAAATGAATCAAGCTTTTCACCCTGTATTGTTAAGATAGGCTTAATATTAAGCATTGTTCCAATCATTGCAGCAGCAGGAGTGATACGGCCACCTTTCTTCAAAAATTCCAACGTATTAACTGAAATATATATACTTGAGTTATAAGCATCATCTTCTAAAGCCTTTTTAATTTCAGCACCAGATTTGCCTTCGTCAGCAAGTTCTTTTGCTGATAAAACAGATTCTCTCATTGTAACTGAAATTCTGTGGTTATCTGCTACAAATACTTTATCTTCATATTCAAGAGCAAGTCCCATAGCGGCAGAACATGAATTGCTTAATCCGCTTGACATAGGAATATATACAACCTGATCATAATCTCCACTTTCAAGGATAGAGTCCCACATATCCATTACTTCTCCGGGAGAAGGCTGAGATGTGGAAAGATTTTTACCACCGGTCAAAGCTTCATAGAATTCCTTCTCAGTTATATTTATACCTTCATAATAAACTTTATCATCAATAATTATCGGCATAGGAATGACAAAAATTCCTAAAGATTTTCCTTCTTCAGTTGTAATACCACTATTGGTATCAGTCATAATAGCTGTGCGCATTTGATTCTCCTTGTAAAATAAATTTATAATTTAACAATTTGTAAAATTATTTATTATATAGTCCAATTAGGCACTAGTCAAATTATTTTAACATTAAATACAGTGATTTTCAATATTAATAAATTATAAATCTCAATTAATTAAAGCCACATCTGATACAATAACAAATGAAAATAGTTATTTTTAATAAATATCAAGGTCAGATGTATAGTCAGAAATATAGGAATCTGACGAATCAAAATCTGAAGAGTCGTAGTCCGATATATCAAAGTCAGAAGTATTATAATCAGATGCATCAAAATTTGAAAAATCATAATCAGATGCATTATAGTTATTCTTTAAAGATGAATTATAACCTAAAATGCCAGATACAATATCTGAGTATGAAATATCAAGATTTGCTCTTGAAGCAAAATCATTAATAAATGATTCAATGTTAAAATTAGAGATATAGTTATCTAGCGCATTTGAGTTAGAAACATCAATAAATGATGAATTAGTATCAGGAAAATCGATATTAGCTTTGTCTGTAGATTCCTGTTTAAGTGTTAATATACCACAACTGTTTTCTTTATCTAGGGCTTCAACTTTAACCAAACTGCTTAAAAGAGATGTTTTTACTGATAAATTCAATTTATAGTCTTCTAAATCTTTGTAAGTAGTAGTAAGAGTTATATCACCATTAAATGTTCCATCTAACAATTTAGAAACTTCACCATTAGATACTGTTGCGTTTATTGTTACCTCTTCAGTTGGGAAAGTAATTACAAAATCTCCACTAAATTCAGTTAATGTAGATGACCCTTTTCCTTTAACTAAAAATACTACCTTATCACCTTCTTTAATAGTTGACTCAATTCCTAAAGAAGTTGCTTTTATAGCACGTTTATATTCCATAGTGTATGTTTTATCAGCTGTAATAGTTATTGTACGTCCAATAATATTTCCTTTGTTATCAACATAAACAAACATATCTAATAAGTCTTCATATTTTGTAAATTCTTCTTTTGATTCTTCAAGTTCCTGTATAAGTGAATCAATATCTTCATAATATGATTTAGAAGTGACATCATTTAAGTCTGAAGAAGAATCAATTGATTTAATGTAATTAATTATATCATCAATGACAGATTGTATATCTTTATCATCTTTAGCAGTTTCTAATATAGTATGAATAGAATCATAAAGTTCCTGACCACTCATTTTAACTGTAAGTCCTATACAATCCTGAGTTATACTATTTGCAGTTATAGTTGTTTTAGTTTTTTCTACATTACTAACTGAGTTGACAAAAAGATTTGAATATTTTTTTAATATAGATTCGAGTTTTTCGGGTTCAGGGTATAAATCAGAAAAAGAACCAAGTGATTTTAATGAATCAATATTAACATCATATTCCTCAGAGTTAAGATATGAAGAAAAATCTAAATAAGAGTCAGAAATTTCAGGAATCTGACCATATATTTTTGCATTGTCAAAATCAATAAAACCATTACCTGAAACAAGGTTAGCATCATTGATTTTTGCAGCTAAGGTAACAGCTTCTTTTGAATTGTCAAATGAAGATTTGTAAGTCAATTCTGCTGAATTAATCTGATTTAATTTAGAATTTATTTTTACTAATTGATCTTTTAATTCGTCACTAAAATCTAAATGTATAGATGCAGTTGATGAGTATTTTTTTGAAGTTATTAATTTATAAGCAGTAGAGTAGGATTTAATACTGTTATCAATGTCATTGTTAATATTATTGTTTTCAACTCTGTGATAATAATCTTCAGGTTTAGCAAATTTTTCCTGAAAGATATTAGAAATAACGCTTCTTGAAGCGTAAACAGAACCACCAATTATGGCGACAAGTATAACTGCAATAATAATTACAGGTATAAATTTCTTTTTCTTTGGTTGTGTAGATGTTTCAAATTCGTTCATAAGCCCTCCATTTTTTTTAATGTATTAATATAATATACATCACATAGATAATTTGTTACCTCTAAACTATAAAAGATATTAACAGTTATGTCAATATATGTTGAAAAATGAGAAAATAGAAGTTAAAATTTGAAATGAATTAAGTATAGCACGGAACAATCTGTTGGAATCAAAGTTTGGGGCTTTTGCTCCTGGCATCATTGTATTTAAATATGAATGATAGATAATTAATTAAAAAGTGGAATGAAAAAATGAACGGTTACAAAATATTAGAAAATAATCTTATAGATATAATAAAAGAAGAACAGGCAAAACTTGGATATCGAAAGGAAAAAATCAGATTGTATTATCCTTTAAGTTCACTTAATAATATCTTTTCAAGTCAAGATAATGTTTATGAAATGGATGAAAGATTAAAAAAGCTGTCAGAATATACGAATGAAACATTAGGAGAAGTAATTGTATCAAATAAGGACGATAGATTTTGTTTCTATATAAATGAACAGGGTGCAGAATATGTACATGAAAATACTAAGGAAGATGAGTTCATTAAAAGATTAATTGAATTGGTTCGAAAGCATGAAACAAAGATGCAGGATATAGAAAATTTATTCCTTTCTAAAGCATCAAAAGTCCATATAGAAAAGATGGAAGATAATGAGTTTGATACACTTATATATTTTGAAGAGGACAGTGAAGATACGTATTATTATTGCTTTAAAGATGAAGGATTCCATATAATATATCATAGATTTTTGCCAGATGATTATAAGGATATATATCAATAAAAATAAAATAAACTTAACATGAAAACTTCCCGTAAAATTTGATATTTTTTTTGGATATTTAATGAAGAAAAATATATCAAATTTCACAGGAAGTTTTTGTATTTAAGCATATTATATAGTGTAGAGTACAGATTATTATAAATAACACGACCATATAAATTTTTATATGAGTTCGTTAGCCAAAGCTTCGAGAGAAACGATGTCTGTATCTTTTAAAGTTGATTTGATTGTTACCATATTTTCACAATAGGTTAAATCTTTCATTCCGTCTAGAATAGATTTCATAGACTTTCCAGCCATTGGAGCCCATGAACCGTTTTCAATGATTCCAATTTTACGCTTTTGATAATTCTTGTGAGCAAGTCTGTTAAGAAAATCTTCCATAGGTGGAAATACACCACCATCATATGTAGCAGCAGCTAAAACTAACTTATCATATCTAAAAGCATCTTCAATTGCTTCAGCCATATCATCTCTTGCTAAGTCAGTAAATGCAACTTTTTTGCACCCCTTTTCTTTTAAAATATCTGCGAGTTTTTCAGCAACCATTTTTGTGTTACCATGAATTGATGCACAGGCGATAAGAACACCTTCATCTTCAGGTTCATAACTGCTCCATGTAAGATATTTTCCAATATAATAATCTAAATTTTCATTAAGTATTGGACCGTGTAAAGGACAAATGGTTTTAATGTCAAGAGTAGAAGCTTTTTTTAGTAATGTCTGAACGGGTGCACCGTATTTGCCGACAATATTAAAATAGTATCTTCTTGCTTCACAGGCCCAGTCTTCATCAGCAGATAAAGCACCAAATTTGCCGAATCCATCAGCAGAGAAAAGAATCTTCTCGCTTACTTCGTATTCAACCATAACCTCAGGCCAGTGAACCATTGGAGCCATAATAAATTTTAATTTATGAGAACCTAAATCAAGTTCATCTCCGTCTTTAACAACTAAACAACGGTCAGAGAGATTTTCAATGTCAAAAAACTGAGGCAACATAGCAAAAGCTTTAGCACTAAGAACTAATTTAACATTAGGATATTTGTCTATAAGATTTTTTATATTAGAAGAATGGTCGGGTTCTAAATGTGAAATAATAAGATAATCGACGTTTCTTCCAGCTAATTGAGAGTTGAGGTTAGAAAACCATTCATCAGTTTTTCTCGCATCGACAGTGTCCATAACAGCATTTTTTTCATCAAGAATTAAATAAGAATTGTAAGAAACACCGTTAGGTACGATGTATTGGCTTTCAAATAAATCGATATCAGTATCATCAACTCCGATATATTTTATAGAATCTGAAATATAAGTATTGTTCATTTTTTAAATTCCTCCTGTAATGTATTGCTCCGTTTTTTTACGGTGACTGGTAGTAGGAAACATTGGTAAAATATGAATTTTATAAATATTGTTTCCAAATATAAATATAGACATATTATAACACTTATAATATAGAATGAGAATACAAACACGCATCAAAAAAGCGTCGT